>DASZFV010000160.1:0-3873 GCA_035939455.1 Polyangia bacterium | reverse complement strand
TTAGCGCCCAGGCTTGCGGACGGGCGGAAAACCGCCAGAATCTGGCGCCGTGAAGGAGCGCATCTACCTCGACCACGCCGCGACGGCGCCCCTGCGGCTCGAGGTCGTGGACGCCATGACGGCGGCCTTGCGCGGGCCGGCGGGCAACGCGTCGAGCGTCCACGCCGCGGGGCGGGCCGCGCGCGCCGCGCTCGAGGCCGCGCGGCGGGAGGTCGCGGCGTTGCTCGGCGTCGCTGGCGAGGAGATCGTCTTCACGTCGGGGGGCACGGAGGGGAACAACCTGGTCGTGCGCGGCCTCGCGAGGTCGGCCGCGGCGCGCCACGAGCCAGGCGTCCGGCCGCACGTCGTGTCGTCGCCGCTCGAGCATCCCTCCGTGCTGGGCGCGCTCGACGTGCTCGCGAGCGAGGGCATCGACGTCTCGCACGTCGCCGTCGACGCGAACGGGCGCGTCACGCCCGCGGCGCTGTACGCGGCGCTGCGGCCCGAGACGGTGCTCGTGACGCTCGCGGCCGCCAATCACGAGCTCGGCAACGAGAGCGACGTCGCGGCGCTCGCCGCCGTGGCACACGCGGGCCACGCGCTCTTCCACACGGACGCCGTGCAGGCCGCGCCCTGGCGCGCGCTCGAGTTCGCTGCGGCGGGCGTCGACGCGGCGACGATCTCGGCGCACAAGCTGGGCGGGCCGCAGGGCGTAGGCGCCGTGTTCGTGCGCCGCGGGCTCGATCTGCCGCCGATCGTCGTGGGCGGGCACCAGGAGCACGAGCGTCGCGCCGGCACAGAGAACGTCGCCGGGATCGTGGGCTTCGGCGCGGCGGCCCGCCTCGTCGCCGCCGAGAGGGCCGAGACCGCCGCCCGCGTCGGGGATCTGCGTGATCGCCTGGCGGCTCGCTTGCTCGAGGTCCCGGGCGCGCGCCTCCACGGCGACGTCGGCGAGCGGGTGCCCGGCACGCTCAACGTCGCGTTCGTCGGCGCGCCCGGTCCGCTCGTCGCCATCTCGCTCGACCTCGAGGGCGTGTGTGTCGCCACGGGCGCCGCCTGCACCTCGGGCTCGCTCGCGCCGTCCGCCGTGCTACTCGCGCTCGGGCTCGACGCCCGCGCCGCGGGCGAGGGGCTGCGCTTCAGCCTCGGGCGCGACACGACGGCGGCGGAGATAGAGCGCGTCGCCGTCCTCGTCCCCGAGATCGTCGCGCGCGTGCGCGGGCGTGTTTCGCCCGCCGGGGTCCGGGCCCCCCGCGAGCGCATCGTCGTCGCCATGTCGGGCGGCGTCGACTCCTCGACGGCGGCCGCGCTGCTCGTCGAGCAAGGGCACGACGTCGTCGGCGCGACCCTCAAGCTCTACGACGCGTCGGGGACCTCGGCGGCCGTCGGGCGCTGCTGCGGTCCGCGCGACATCGCCGACGCGCGCGCCACGGCCGCGGCGTTCGGATTCCCCCACTACGTCATCGACGAGAGCGCGGCCTTCGCCGCGGACGTCATCGACGAGTTCGTGTCCGAGCACCGCCTCGGCCGCACGCCGAACCCCTGCGTCCGCTGCAACGAGAAGCTCAAGTTCGGGCCGCTGCTCGCCTTCGCGGACGCCATCGGCGCGACGGCGCTCGCGACCGGTCACTACGCCCGCCTGCTGCGGTCGGCGAGCGGTGGGCCGCCCACGCTTGCGCGCGCGGCTGACGTCCACAAGGATCAGTCGTACTTCCTCTTCGGCGTGCGGCCCGCGTGGCTCGCGCGCGCGCGCTTCCCGCTCGGCGATAAGACCAAGGACGAGGTGCGTGCCGATGCGCGCCGCCTCGGCGTGCCCAACGCCGACAAGCCCGAGTCGCAGGAGATCTGCTTCATCCCCGACGGCGATCACAAGGCCTTCGTCGAGGCTCACGGCGGGGCGGGCAAGAGCGGCGTCGTCGTCGACGACGCGTCTGGCGCGGTCGTGAGCGCGCACGCGGGGACGCACCGCTTCACGATCGGCCAGCGCCGCGGCTTGCCCGGCGGCGCCGCCGAGCGCCGTTTCGTGCTGCGCATCGACGCGGCGACGGGCACGGTCGGCGTCGGCCCGCGCGAGCGACTCGGCCGCGACATCGTGCGGGTCTCCGACGTCCGCTGGCTCGGCGCGGCGCCGCGCCAGCGCCTGCGCTGCGCCGTCCAGATTCGCCACCACGCAATGCCGGCCCGTGCCTGGCTCGAGCCGATGGACGATGGTTTCGTAGACGTGCGCCTGGACGAGCCGGCTTTAGGCGTGGCCCCCGGACAGGCCGTCGTCTTCTACGACGCCGACAACGTCCTCGGCGGCGGCTGGATCATCTGAGGGTGAGGCCCTTTCGCGCTTTTACCCGCCCGCGCCCGAGACGGCGGCTGCGATGACCTGGCGGCCCGTCGTGTTGCGGTCGCGCGAGATCACGGCTTCGATGGCGGGCTCGAGCTCGCCGCGGTCGAGGAAGATGCCGTGACAGGTGCCGCAGTAGTCGACGTGAACGGCGCCGAGCAGGACCTCAGAGAGGTTGCCCGTGCAGGCGGGGCAGGGCGCCTTGTTGGGCGTCGGGACCGGGGGCGGACCGGACGAGCCGGTGAGCAGGGTGCGCAAGCGCGCCAGCTCGGCCTCGGGCAGCTTGGCGGCGCGCGTGATCTCGCCTCGGTCGAGCCACAGGCCGCCGCACTTCGGGCACAGATCGACCTCCAGCCCCTGGAACAGCGCCTTGTCGAGCACGGAGTTGCACTTCACGCAGCACAGGCTCGTCGAATCACCCATGGGCGAATACTACCTGTCCGAACGGCGCCCGGTAAAGCGGCCAGCGCGGCGGCCCGGGATCTCGCCCGGGGTGGTATTTTAGTCAGGCGGCGCTGCGCGCGTCGAGGCATGACCCCGAAGGAAGACGACAGGAAGGACGCCGACGGCTACGCGGGCCTCGAGGGGCGCCTCGGGCACGCCTTCGCTGATCGGTCGCTCTGCGAGGCCGCGCTCACGCACAAATCGTGGCTCAACGAGGCGCCAGCGACGGCGCGCACCGACAACGAGCGCCTCGAGTTCCTGGGCGATGCCGTGCTCGCCCTCATCGTGAGCGACCTGCTCATGAAGCGCTTCCCGGACCGGAGCGAGGGCGAGCTGTCGAAGGCGCGCGCCGTCATCGTGAGCGAGGCGGGCCTCTCGCGGACGGCGCAGGCCATCGGTCTCGGCCAGTGGATCTTCCTCGGGCGCGGCGAGGATCAGGCAGGCGGGCGCGGTAAGACCTCGATCCTCTCGGACGCGCTCGAGGCGCTCATGGGAGCCGTCTACCTCGACGGGGGCCTCGAGGCGGCGCGCCGGGTCGCCGAGCAGCTCTTCTCGGCAGCGCTGCACGACGTCGAGACCCAGACGCGACAGGACTTCAAGTCGCGCCTCCAGGAGCGGTCGCAGGCGCTGCTCCAGGTGACGCCGCAGTACCGCGTCGTCGGGCAGGAGGGCCCGGACCACGACAAGCGGTTCTCGGTGACGATCTCCCTCGGCGGTCGCGAGTTCGGCCGCGCCGTGGGGCGTTCGAAGAAGGAGGCCGAGCAGAGCGCCGCGGCCCAGGCGCTCGCGATCCTCGAGGCGGCGGGGGAGGTGCCGTGACGGCGCCGCCCGCGCTCGCGGCGCAGATCCCCGCCGACGTCGGCGCCCTCGCGCGACGCCTGTGCGAGCACGGTTTCCAGGCCCTCCTCGTGGGCGGTGGCGTTCGCGACATGTTGCTCGGCCGGGCCCCCGCCGACTTCGATCTCGCCACCGACGCGCGGCCCGAGAAGGTGCTCGAGATCTTCGGCCTCTCCTTCGCCATCCCGACGGGTCTGCAGCACGGCACGGTGACGGTGCTCACCGGCCCGGACGCGGCGACCCGCCGCTCGGTCGAGGTCACGACCTTCCGGGGCGAG
>DASZFV010000159.1:0-11877 GCA_035939455.1 Polyangia bacterium | reverse complement strand
CGCGCGCGCCTGCCCGCGCGCTTGCAGGAGCGGCACGAGCGCGCGCAACGTCCCGAGATCGAAGCGGCCGCGCTCGACGTCGTGGCGGAGCAACCCCACGGAGTGATCGAGCAGCGCGCGGCGGCCCGCGTGGTCGCGCGTGCGCTCGAGGAAGCGCGCGAGCTCGGTCACGGCCGTGACGTCGCGTGGCCCCTCGTCCGCGGCGGCGCGGAAGCGGGCGGCGGCGTGGCGCAGATCGCCCGCGCGCTCGTGCAACTGCCCGCAGCGGACGAGGGCCGCGAGGCGCCGGGCCGGCTCGCGCTCGAGCCGCGCGAGCGCCTCCGTGACGGCCAGCGCTCTCTTCGTGTCACCACCGTCGACATAGAGATCGGACAGCGCCTCGAGCGCCTCGCGATCCTCTGGTTCGGTCTGCAGCACGCGGGCGTAGGCCCCGCTGGCGCGGCTCGGGTCGGGCACGTGTTGCGTGTAGATGCGACCCAAGCGCACGAGCACCTGGCGCAAGACATCCGGCGCGCGCTCGACGACGGCGCGCCGCAGATAGAGCTCGCCCGCCTCGACGAAGGCGCCGTCTTCGTACTCGAGATCGGACAGGCGCGCGAGCGCGCGGGCGTGCTGGGGCTCCTTCTGCAAGATCGTCTCGAGCTCCGCCTTGGCGCCGCGCCGATCGCCGAGGGGGCCCGCGAGGAGCTCGGCGCGCGCCAGCCGCAGGGCCGTGATCTCGAAGGGGTTGCGGGCGGCCCCGACGCGCGCCGCGAGCGCCTCGGCGAGAACGCCGTGCGCCGCGTTCTCCTCGAGGAGCGTGCGCAATCCGACGAAGGCGACCTCGTTGCCGGGCTCGAGATCGAGCGCCTGCCGGAAGAGGCCGAGCGCGCGCACGTGGCGATGGGGCGGCGGCGCCGTGCTCGTATCGTCGTGGCGCGCCAGCCCGGCGGCGCGCAGCAACGCCGCCAGGCGGGCCTCGCGCCCGCGCAGGACGCGCGCCTCCATGGCCGAGGCCTCGACGGTCGCCGTCAAATCGCAGCGGCGGGCGGCATCGCGGCGCAGCGCAATGAGCGAAGGCAGGTGCTCGGGATCGGCGGCGAGCGCCTCGCGCAGGCATCGAGCCGCGTCGGACGGCGACGCGGCGCTCGCGTGGGCGGCCGCGGCGCGCCGCAGATAAGTGGCCGCGGCGCGCCCGTCGCCGCCGGCCACGAGCGCCGCCGCGCGCTCGCTCGCGGCGGCGACGGTGCGCGCGTCCCCCGCAGAAGCGGCGACGCGCGCGACGCTCCCGAGGCGACCCCCGCCCCCCAGTGCGAGCGGCACGCAGAGCTGCGCGGCACGTGCGCCGGACGTCTCCTCGAGCAAGGCGGCGAGCAGCCTGGCCTCGGCGCCCCCCGGCGGCTCGTACCCCGGAGTGGCCTCGAGCGCCCCGACGATCTCGTCGGCGCGCCCACGCTCGGCGGCGCTCCCGAGGCGAGCGAAGGCGGCGGCCGTCTCGGCCGCCTCGCGATCACCAGGCGACGCGAAGAGCTCGAGAGGCAGCCCCGCGCCAGGCTCTCCCGCCGAGAGGCGCGCCTCCGCGCGCAGCGCCTCGGCCGCATGCGGTCCGCGGGCGAGGCGCGCGAGGACGTCGGTCGCGCGGGCGTTTTCGCCGAGGACCTCGAGGGCCTCCGCCACGCGCAGCACCTGCGTGTCGTCGCCGTCGGACGGCAGACGCGCGACGATCGCGGCGGCGGCCGGCGCCCCGCCTGCCGCACGCGCGAGGTCGATCGCGAGCTCGACGGCGGGCGCCGACCCCGACGTCGCCTCCGCGAGCTCGGCCGCGAGATCGCGCGCCACGTCGGCCTCTCCGGCGAGGGCCGCGAGGTGCGCGCCGGCGACGCGCAGCGCGGCGCTGTCCACGACCGCCCCCGCGGCCGCGAGCGCCGACGGCGCCCGCGCGAGCGGCGCCGCCGGCTCGCCCAGCAGCAGCGCGAGCGCGACCGGATGGCCGGGGCTTTTGTCGAGCGCGGCGTCGAGACACGCCACGCGCTCGTCGCTCGCGCCCGGCGTGAGCGCCTGGGCGCGGCGGATCCACCACCAGGCGCGCGTCTCCGGGTCGGTGAAGACGTCCACCTGGTCCGTCAGCCAGGCCAGGCGGTCGGCCGATGAGCCCGCGCGCGCCACGCCGCGCGCGATCGTGAGCAAGCGCTCTAGCTCTCCGGGCCCCGCCGTCGCCAGACCCTGCAATTCGTCCAGGGCCGCGTCGGCCGAGACGAGCGAGGCGAGCTCGGCCGCGCGCTCCGTGAGAGGCGCGCCTAGCCGGCTGCCCGCCCACTGTTCGGCGCCGTACTTCAGCGCCTCCGCCGCGTCGGCGACTCGACCCGCGCGGGCGTCGCGCGCCGCCGTCACCCAGAACACCCCCGACGCGGGCGCGGCCTCCATGGCCGTCTGCAGAGCCGCGCGCGCCGACAGGGCCGCGCCGGCGTCACCGCCAGCGCGGCCGCGTGCATCGAAGGCGTCGGCCAGCGCCAGCGCGGCCGCGGCGCGCCTCGCCGGATCGACGCCCAGCCACAGCTCGAGCGCGGGGATGCGAACGGCGGGATCGTTGCTCGCGCGCGCGAGATCCTCCGCGATGAGCCCGAGGGGCAGCGCGTCGGGCGCGCTGCCGATGGCGTCGCGCAGCCGGTCGAGGGCGTCCGAGAAGGCGCCCCTCTTCGCGAACGCCATCGCCTCGACCGCGGCCAGACTCGCCGCCCCGGCGGAGGACGACGCGTGCGCGCGCGCCGACGCGAGCGTGTTCTCGTCGAGAGGCGCGCCCAGCTCGAAGCCGAAATCGAGGCGATCGCGGAGCAGCGCCGCCGAGGGCCGGGGCCCCGCGGCGCTCGCGAGGATCGCGACGGCGGCCGCCCCGTCACCGCGCGCGCGCGCCAAGGCCGCCGCCCAGCGCGCGACGGCGTCCCCGAGCGCCGACGGGCCGAGCTCGCGCAGAAGCTCCGCGAGCGCCGCCTCGATCTCGGCGGGACCGCGGCGCGCGGCATCGCGCAGCCGCCCGAGCGGCGGCGCCGCGCCACCCGCATCCATGCGCGCCGCCACGAAGCGCTGCTCGGCGGCGGCCGCGGCGTCGCCGCTCACCTCGTGGAAACACGCCGCTGCCTTGAGCAACGCGGCGCCCACGACCTCGCCGATCCCGAAGGCCGCCTGCTCGAGCGCCCGAGCGGCCTCGATCGGCGCGCCGCGACGGAGCGCCAGCTCCGCCTCGACCAGCGCGTGCGCAGCCCCCTGCGGGATGGCGTCCAGCGCCGCTTCGACCTCGGCGTCGCGCCCGTCCTCCGTGACCCGCCGCGCGAACGTCCACTCGCTGTCGAGGGCCATATACACGTCGCGCTCCTCGGCGTCGGTGACGTGCGCCGCGAGCCCGCGCCAGGCCTCGTGCGCGCCTTCAACGTCACCCGCAGCCTCGAGGAGCCGCGCGCGCGCGCGCCAGACCTCGGGCGCGTCGGGCGCCGTCGCCATCGCGTCATCGACGAGCCGCAACGCCATCTCGCCGTCGCCGAGTCGTTCGGCGACGCGCGCCGCGGACATCGTGAGCTCGAGCTGCTTGGCGCGCTCATCCACCTCGGGCGCCGCTTGCGGCGCGCAGCGAACGAGCGCGAGCTCGTCGATGAAGAGAGCGCCGAGATCGCGCCAGTACTCTTCGTCGAGCCAGGGCGGCTCGACGACCTCCGGAACGGTGACGAGCGCCCGCAGGCCCGCCTGCCAGATGCCGGCCGACATCTCGGGCAGCGCGGGGAAGAGGGCCGCCGGACGCTCGTCGTCCGGCGGCGGACCCGCGTCCCCCCGCTCCCCGCCGGCTACGAGCGACGCGTAGGCGCCGGGGGCCTGTGCGAGAGAGAGACTCGACACGAACACCTCGACGTTCTCGGCGTCGGCGACGACGGGACCCGCGGCGGGAGCCAGCCCCGTGGCGTCCACGTCCGGGTCCGCGAGCCCGGGCATGAGGGTCGTGTCGTCGGACGAGATCGGCTCGTCGGTGGGCGCGCCGCGCCCGCCCGGTTGAGCTCGGCGACCCTTGCCGTTCGGGCGCTCAGCCATCAGCGCCTCCCTTCGCCTTCTTCCTCGGCTTCGCGCCGCAGGGCCGGATACACGTCGCCGAGGGCGAAGCGCAAGAGGTCAAGCGCGCGCGCGCTGTTGCGCAACTCGTCGAGCGCCCCGAGCGGCGCAGCCTCTTGGGGAGCAGCCGCGGCGCCCTCGCCGGACAGCATCGTCGCGAGACGGTCGGCCGTCTTGCGCACGGCGCTCTTCCAGCGCGCGGGATCGGTCCGGGCCGCCGCGCGCGCCGCCGCCGCGACGTCGCCAGCGAGCACGAGACCCAGCCTGTCGGCCGTGCGCCGCACGGCGTGACCCCAGCGCGCAGGATCGATGCTCTCGAAGCCGAACCGCGACGCCTGCAAGACGAGCGCCTTGCGATCGCGCCTGCTCATTGTCTTGCCGACGATCCGCTCGGTGACGTCGTCGGGCCGCGACAGACCGGCAGGCAGGCCGGCGCCCGCCGTGAGCGCGGCGCAGGCGAACAGCGGCGCCAGCGCCGACGGGTCGACGCGATCGATGACGGCCGCGCGCGCCCGCAGCATGCCGAGCGCGCGCCCCACGAAGAAACGCGTCGCGGCCTTCGGCTCGAGCGCCGCCATGCCCACGACGAGCGCCGGCTCGGGCTCCTCGATGATGAGCGCTGGGTTCGCGTCGGGGATCGCCGGGGAAAGATAGAGGCGCAATCCCCCGATCCCGCAGGCGGCCGCCGTCGCGAAGACCCAGGCCAACCGCGGCTCCGTTGCGGGGTCGAGCCGCCGGGCGCGCCCCGGCGGCGCCTTCGCCGTCGGCGGGAAGAGCGCGGACGCCGACTCGACGAGGTTCACCCAAATCTCGGCGCGAAAGCCGAGCGCTCCAGGATAAGCGAGCTGGGACCAAAAGGCGCTCCCTCCCTCACCGAGACGCAGCGCGAGCGGGCGCGCCGCCGCCGCGCCGCGCCCGCGTTCTGGCGCCTCCCCGCCGTCCTCGAGCAAGCCCTGCACCCCCACGACCACCGCGTGCGCGGCGGCGACCACGGGCGAAGGGGCGCGCAGGCCGAGCTCCCCGAGGAACTCCTCGAGTCGCGCGAGCCGGGCAGCGTCGAGCGGCTCGCGCGACAGCGCGGCGCGCAGCTCGGTGATCTCCCGCTCGATCGTCAGCACGGCGCCGCGGCTGTCGTTCTGGGCGTCGTGCAGCGCCACGAGCTCACGGCCCGCGGCGCCGAGCGGATCGAGCTCGGCGGCGCGCCGGAACGCCAAGGCGGCCCCCGTGGCGTCGCGGCCCACATCGCGCAGCAACGTGCCGATGCGGAGCTGCAGCTCCGCGCGGTCGTGGGGGTCCGCCTGATGCTCCTCCCAGTCACGCAAGATCTCGACGGCGCTCCGCCACTCGCCGAGGCGCGCGTGGAGGTCGACGAGACGCTCGAGGGGTATCGGATCGCCCGGCCTGAGCGCGGCCGCCCGGCGCAGGGTCTCGATGGCGCGCGCGCGATCATGCGTGGCTTCGTACGCCGACGCCAGGTCCATGCGCGCGTCGTCGGCGCGCGGGTCGTCGGGCGCCGCCGCGACGAAGCGGGACAAGCACGCCGCGGCCGCGGCCGGCTCTCCCGCTTCACTCGCGAGGCGCGCCAGACGCCACAAGGATTCGACGTGTCGCGCGTCGATGTTCAAGATTCGCTTGAAGTCTTGGCGAGCCGCCTCCGCGTCACCCAGCCGCTCGAGCCGGTGCAATGCCCGCTCGAGCAACAGACGCACGCGCTCGTCGTCGGCGCGCGGCGCCGCGGCGAGGCGATGGGTCAGCACGCGCTCGAGGGCTTCGAGCCGTCCCGGCGCCTCCAGATCGCCGACGAGCAGCGTGTGCAACCGTTCGAAGGCCGCCGCATCGTCGGGCACGGCTTCGAGCGCGTGTCCCCAGAGCGCGAGCGCCTCCTCCCAGCGCCCGACTTGCTCGAAGAGGCGCGCGGCCTGGCTGAAGAGCGCGCCCGCGAGCGACGGCCTGCGAGCGAGCGCGCCGAGCCGACACAGAGCGCGCGCCTCGCCCAGCGGATCGTCGCCCGCGCGCGCGACGCGCCGGATGCCCTCCCAGGCCTCGAGGTGATCGGGCGCGACGGCGATGACGCGCGCGTAGGCGCCGAGCGCGCCCCCGAGCGCGCCACGGCGCTCCGCGTCGAGGGCCGCCTCGAGATCGAGCGCGAGCCCGAGCCCGCCGCCCACCTTCGTGGCGCGGGCGCGGCGTGGGTCGGGTCGATCCGAGGGCCAACCCTCGCCCGCCGTCACCGGCAGGTCGGAGATGAGAGTCGCAACGGGCGGCGCGTGCGAGACGCGCCACATGCGCCTGTGCAAGGTCTCGGTGACGTCGCGGCCCGCGAGCCGCGCGCGCGCCGACGCGCGCGCGAGCAACGGCACCGCCGCCGCCGCGCCCTCCCCTCCGGTCGCTGCCATGGCCTCGCCCATGTCGAAGAGGGCCCCGGCCAGGACGCCCGCGTCACCGCGCCTGACGCCCGCCGCCCAACGCACGATCGCGGTCTCGGCGCGCTCGATGGACGATGCGCCCGTGGGCGCCGCCACCGACAGGTCGGACGTGTCGACGAGGCCGCTCGCGGCGCGCAGGAGCGCCGCCTCGCGCCCTGCGGCCGCGGCCAAGTGCGGCTCGGCGCCGCACGCTGCCTCGAGGCCCACGAGGGCGGCGCGCGTCGCCTCGGGCGCGGCCGTCTTGGCGGCGACGCGCAGGAGACCGAGGGCCGCCTCGACGGAGGGCGCGCGCGCGAGCGCGCGCGTGAAGGCGGCGCCCGCGCCCTCCTCGTCGCCGGCCCTCTCGAGGGCCTCGCCAAGAGCGACCGCGACGTCGGCCGGCGCACCCAGGACGTCGCGCCCGCCGCTCGCCTCGTCGGACAGGATGGCCACCTCGAGAATGGCGTCGCGCGACCGGCGCGCGATGTCCCAGCTCCAGGCGCGCGCGAGCGCATCCTCCTCGGCACGCAGCGGCGTGAGGGCGGCCACGGCCTCGGCGAAGCGGCCCGCGGCCGCGTGATGGTGGGCCAGACGAAAGCGCAGCGCGCGCACGACTTCGGCGGGCGCGTCGAGAACGGCGCTCTCAAGCTCGCGCGCGACGACGGCGGCGCGATCGGCGGGCGCCGTCCGCGACGCCTCCAGGAGCGCCGTTCCGAGTCCGCTCGGGTCGTCGGGCGCCGCCTCGGCGAGCAGGCGAGCCGCCGCCGCGCGGCGCTTGGGCTCCTCTCCCGCGGCGGAGAGCAGGCGCGCGGCCTCGACCTTGAGCGCGGCCGCGACGGCGGGCTCGTCGGCGCCCGCGGCGAGCACGCGCAGCGACTCGACCTCCTCGGCCGTAGCCTCGGCGACGTCGCTCGCCTCGATGCCGCCCGCGAGCTCGAGGTCGTGAAGCCGCACGCGCTGGCGCACGTCGCGCGGCACCGTCGCGACGAGCTGCTTTTGCTGGGCGAACGCCTTCTCGGGCGCGCCGAGGTCGTCGCGGTAGAGGGCGACGAGCTCCTCCCGCAGCGTGAGCTCACGCTCGGCGGATCCGGACGTGCCCACGATCTCGCCGAGCGCCGCCTCGAGCAGATCGGCGAGCTCCGCCCCGCGCCCCTGGGCCGCGAGCAGCGCCGCGAGCGCATCCCAGGCGGCCCGAGCGGCGGGCGCGGCCGCGAGGGCTCGTCGGTAGAGCTCCTCGGCGCCGGCCGCGTCGTCGGCCCACCACTGGCGCACGGCCGCCGCGAAGACCAGCGCGCGTGCCCCGGCGGCACCGCCCGCGCGCGCTCCCTCGGCCGCGAACGCGTCGGCGAGCGCGTGGGCGTCGCGCGCGCGCGCGAGGAGCGCGACGCGCAGGCCGAAGACCTCCGGCTGGCCGGCAGCCCGCCGGAGGCCCGGTGTGGCCTCGAGCGCGGCGAGCGCCTCAGCGACACGCCCACCGCGGCCGAGGGCCGCCACTTGCCGGAGGGCGAGGACCTGCGCGCGCTCGCCGTTCCGTCCCGCGACGGCCTCGAAGCGCGCGACGACGCGTTCGACGACGTCGAAGCGATCCTGCTCGGCAGCGAGATCTATGAGCTCGGCGGCCACGAGCGCGTGGCCGGGCGCGAGGCGCGACGCGCCCTCGAGGGCCTCGAGCGCGCCGCGCGGATCGCCGACATGCTCACGCAGGAGGCGCGCCCGCTCGCGCAGCAGCGCCGCCGCCCATGGCGCGTCCAGCCCGCCCTCGTGGCCGAGTTCCTGCAGCGCCCGCGCCGCGACGGCGGGCTCGGCCGTCGCGCGCGAGAGCGCGTCGAGCTCGGCGAGTAAGGGCACGAGCGGCGTATCGGGCGTGCGCTCGCGGAGCATGTCGAGCAGGACGCGCAGCGCACGGGCGGCGCCGGCCCCGCCGCCCCTGGCGCGCGATCTCCGCGCCAGCGTCGCGGTCAGCGCCGCTCTGCGGGCGGGCGTCGCGGCCCGCCGCGCGAGGCCCGTGAGGGCGCGTTCGAGCGCCGCGCCCTCCGGGACGCGAGACGCATTGATGAACAGCGCGAGGAGCGCGGGCGCGTGGTCCGGCGCGGCAGCGAGGGCGGCCTCGTAGCTCGCGCGGGCGTCGGCGGCGCGCTCCAGCCGATCCTCGAGGGCGCGTCCTCGCTCGACGAGGAGGTCGGCGCGATCCTCCGCCGCGAGGGAAGCGTGCTCGAGCACGGCGTCGTATGCGGCCACTAGCTCGTCCCAGAGCCCGCGCGCGACGAGCACGTGGCGCAGCGGCCCGAGGGCGGCGGCGAACGACGGGTCGGCGGCGAAAGCCGCGCGCGCCGCGCGCAGGGTGGCTGCGTCGTCGCCGAGCGCGCTCTCCGCGAGCCGCGCCACCTCGAGCCAGAGCGCGGCGCGCCGGCCGCCGTCCGACTCGGCGACGGCCTCGGCCTCGAACAGCTCCGCGTCGGCGCGGGGGTCCCCGGCGGCCGCCTCTTCGAAAGCCGGCGCGTCGGACATCGACGCCGTGGCCGCCGTCGGGAGCGCCGGCAGCCCCGTCGGGGTCGGGGGCGACGGCGGGCGGCCGCTCCCCTCCACATCGGGCTCCGGCTCCAGCTCGTCGAGCAGTAACTCTTCGTCGCCGTCGGATCCTGTTGGCATGCCTCTTTCGGGCGGAACGGCTCGGGGTCCGGGCGATTATGGCTAGCGCCGGATCGGACTGTCAATGCAGCGACCGCTCGAGACGGGCTCGTGTTAGAAGCGACGGCTCCGCCCGATGCCCAACCTGCTCGTCCCCATCGACCTCCGGCAGGGCGCTCCCACGGGCCCGTCGTTGTTCGCGCTCTCCGAGGCGCGACGGGTCGCCCACATCGCGGGCGTGACGGTCGTCGCGGCCCTCCTCGGCGATCCGCGCCCGGAGGAAGAGGCCCATCGCCTCGCGGCCCGGCTGGGTGTCGCGGGCGCCGACAAGGTGTTGCTTTACGAGCAGCCCGGGCTCGACGCGCCGGCCCTCGACGCAACCCACGGCCCCGCGCTGCAACTCCTGGCCGGGCGCGTTCCCCCGCTCGTCGTGCTCTTTCCGGCGGGGGGCGCCGGCATGCAGCTCGGCGCGCCTCTCGCGGCGCGCCTCGGGGCTGCCTTCGCGGCGGGGGCCGACCTCGAGGTCTCGGACGACCCACTCCCCTTGACCGACAGCGTGGGCAGGTTGTGCCTGCGCCGCTGGCGGCCTGACCTGTCCGTGTACCGACGGCTCGATCCCGTGGAGCTCGAGCGACCGGTCGTCGCGGTGCTCGGCGCCCACGGAGCGCCCCGCGAGGACGGCACACCCGAGGTCGAGTTCCAGGTCATCGAGGGTCCCGCGCCGCAGGAATCGCCGAACATCGTCGAGCTCGAGTCGGTCGCGGACGAGGACGCCGACGTCGCCCTCGCGCAGGTCCTCGTCGTCGTGGACCCGGCTGTCGGCGCTGACGCTGTCGCGAAGCTCGCCGCGCGGGCGCCGCTCGGGGTGGCGGTCGTCGGCCTCGACCATGTCTGCCAGGCGGCCCTCGCCGCTTGCATGCCGCGCCTGCTCCTGCGCGTCGGCGTTGACACGGTCCCCGCCGTGGCAGTGCCCTCGCCGCGCACGCGCCAGGGCGCCATCCTCACGTCACCGGCGACCGGTGCCGCGCTCGGACGCGTCGACGTCGTCTGGCGCGGCGCGGGGCCCAAAGCCTGGGACGCCCTCGCCGCGCTTCTGCCGCGCCTCGCGGCCGAGCCGCACGGGGTCGGCGCGTGAAGATCGTCGTCTGCCTCTCCCCGTCGCGTGGCGTCGCCCCCTCGTCGCCCATCGGGCTCGACGACGCTTCCGCTCTCGCGCTGGCCCTGGGGCTCGGCGACACCCACGCCGTCACGGCCATGCTCGCGGGGTCGGCGAGCGACGAGGGACCGCTGCGCCGCGCGCTCTCGGCGGGCGTCCCACACGCCGTGCGCGTCGTCGGCGAGGACTTCGGCGCGGCGGACTTTCACACCCTCGGGCAGGCGCTCGGCACGGCCATCCAGCGCGTCGGTGCCGATCTTGTGCTCACGGGCGCCCGCTCGGAGGACGACGGACTGGGCGCCGTGCCGGCCGCCATCGCGCGGCACGTGGGCGCGCTCCACGTCGCCTGCATCGAGGCGCTCGTGGCGGCCGACGGCGGCGTCGAGATCTCGGTCCGGGGCGGAGGCCGCCGCCGGCGGCTCCGTTTGCCGCTGCCGGCCGTGCTCTCCGTCGTCGCGAGCGGTCCCGCGATGCCGCCGTTGCCCGACAGCGGGGGCGAGCCGCCCGCCATCGAGGTCCTCTCGCTCGTCGATCCGGAGGCCACAGTCGTGCGCCGTCGCACCGAGCTGCTCGGCCAACCCGAGCTGCCGCGGCGTACGACCGAGGAGGTCACGTCGGCCGGCGCGCTCATGGACGCGCTGTTGGGCTGAGCCGCTGTCCCGCGTCGCCAGTCAGCTTTTCTTCGAGCGGACGGTCGGCAACAACGAGAGCAGCTTCTCGCGGTCATTGAGGGACGGATCGTCGAGGACGAGCTCGAGGAGCCGCTCGAGGATCTCGCCGATCTCGCGGCCGGGCGGGACGACGAGCGCGCGCATGACGTCCTGACCGTCGATCGCGAGATCGGTCACGCGCAACGCCGCGTCGGCGGCCGCGACGTCGGCGATGCGCCGGCGCAGATCGCCGAGCTCCGTCTCGGGATCCTCGCCGAAGCCTCGGCCCACCACGTCGCCCTCGCGCAGCGCGAAGAGCGCGTCGAGCGTATCGTTGCCAACGCGGCGCACGAAGCGGCGCACGGTCCCGTCGGTCCAGTCTGGCGAATACAAGAACATGTGATTTTCGACCATGGCGACGATGCGCGCGCGCGCGGCAGTCGACATCTTCCAGCGCCGGCAGATCGCGTCCGCCATGTCCTTGCCGACGTACTCGTGCTTGAAGAAGCTGTACTCACCCGGCGCGCCTTCGCGCGGCTGGCGCGCGCGCGGCTTGCCGACGTCGTGAAGGAGCGCGCCGAGACGCACGATGGCGTCGGCCCGCGTGGCGTCGACGACGGCGAGCGTGTGGCCGTAGACGTCGTGCTTGTGAAACCGGTTCTGCGTGCAGCCCACGCCCTCCATGAGTTCGGGCAGGACCTCGGCGAGCAGGCCCGCGAGTCGCATCAGCTCGAGCCCGACTGACGGGCGCGGCGCGGCCAGCAGCTTGAGCATCTCGTCGCGCACCCGCTCGGCCGAGACCTTGCGAAAGACGTTGAGCGTGGGCTCGATCGCGGCGAAGGTCGCGGCCTCGATGTCGAAGCTGAGCTGCGCGGCGAGGCGCACGGCGCGCATGGGACGCAGGCCGTCCTCGCGGAAGCGCGCCACGGGATCGCCCACGGCCCGAATGGTCCGCCGCGCGAGATCG
>DASZFV010000158.1:0-11018 GCA_035939455.1 Polyangia bacterium | reverse complement strand
GACGAGCCCTTCGCGTTCCCGACGCGCGCGCGCGTCGTCGCGCAGGGCATCCCGGGCGCGGGCGCGATCACACAGGTGGGCACGTTCCACCGCGGCAGCCCGTTTCACGACAAGGCGGTCTTCGCGGCCCTGACGGCGCCGGGCATGATCCTCGACGGCAAGCGCTTGCTCGTCGCGAGCTCGTCGAGCTTCGGCGCGACCCTCTCGCGGCCGGCCGAGGCGCCCGGATGCGTGCTCTCCCTCGACGTCAGCCAGGGTCTCGTCGCGGTGCCCGCGGACCTCGCGACGTCGGGCGGCCAGGCAGCGACCGCCGACGGGCGCGCCCGCGTCTACGCCAACCAGGACGCCGCCTTCCTCAACAGCATCAACAACCCCGCGGCGGCCACGGCGGCGCTGCCGGCGGCCAGCTTGCCGCTCGGCCTGTCGCTCAACCGCGGCTTCGGACGGGCCTGGATCGCGAACGCGCCCACGGGCGCGACGGGCGCGGGCACGATCACCGTCGACGATCCGAGCGGCGCGCCGCTCGCGGGCGCGCCCTTCCCCGTGGCGGGAGGGGTGTTCGCCGGCGATCTCACGAACCGCGGCGCGGCCTCGACCGAGGGCCTCGACCACGGCGCCGTCGCGACGGCGCTGCTCACGAAGTCGCCCGATGGCAGCGGCAAGGCCGTCTTCCTCGCGGCCGAGGCCGACGGCAGCGTCGTGCAGGTTCACGTGCTCAAGGGCGTGGACGGCTTCGCGCCCGCCGGGACGTTCGCGCCGCTGCCGGCCTTGACCGTCGAGGCGACGCAGTCGATGGACCACGACGCCGTCACGCGCGTGGGCATGGCCTTCAACTGGGTGCCGACGCGCATCATCTATCTGACCGATCCGCTCGCCAATCGCGTCGTCGCGCTCGACATGGGTGACGACGGCACGCTGTTCACGGCATCGGCGCCGCGCGAGATCCGCTCGCGCTGGTTCGACCGTCCCGTCGATCTCGCGCCAGCCGTGCCCGAGGTCGCGAGCGACAACCTCGCGAGCAACACCACGCTCGGCGGCGGCTCCGATCTCTTCGTGCTCAACCGCGGCAACGCCACCATCGTGCGCGTCACGCAGGCCGGGCAGGTCGTCTCGGCGCGCCGCGTGCTCGCCGACCTGCCGTCCTTCCGCGTGAACGGCATCACCGTCTCCGAGGACGCCCAGACGATCTGGGTCACGGCCGTCGTCGCCGGCGGCGGGGGCGTCGTGCTCGAGCTGCCGACCTTCGGCGAGGGGTTCATCACGCCCACCATGGTCGATCACGCGCGCCGCGCCGGAGCGATGGGGCCCGCCGGGATGGGCGCCGACATGTTCGCGACCGAGCTCGTGCCGTTTCAAGCCTTGGGGCCGCTCTTCAACGGGCGCGCCTGCGGCGATTGCCACAACGACCCGATCCAGGGCGGCATGGGCACGAAGCCCGAGACGTTCGTGACGCGCGTGGGCCGGATCTCGAACGGCATGTTCGATCCGCTCATCGGCCACGGCGGCCCGGTCGCGCGCGCGCACTCGATCTCCGAGCTCGGCTTCCCCTGCGGCCTGAGCACAGGCGTGCCGCCGCTCGCCAACGTCACGTCGAAGCGCAGCGCCATGACCTTGCGCGGAACGGCGCTCATCGACTTCGTCCAGAACCGCGACATCCTCACGGCGCAGGCCGCCGAGCCCGCCGGCGTGCGCGGCAAGGTCAACCTGCTCGGCGACGGGCGCCTCGGGCGGTTCGGGTGGAAGGCCCAGTTCGCGACACTCGTCGAGTTCATGGGCGACGCCTTCACTCACGAGATGGGCATCACCAATCCGCTCGCGATGACCGACGAGGTTCGCGGGTGCGGGGCGTCGCTCCTCGAGCCGGAGATCGACGCGGTCCCCGTCCAGGCGGTCACGGCCTTCATGGGCTCGCTCGATCCGGCCGTGCCGGCCAGCGCGTGCCTCGCGTCGGCCGGTGCGGCGACCTTCGCGACGGTCGGCTGCGCCGGCTGCCACACGCCCTCCTTCCCCGGCCCGGGGCGCACGATCAACCTCTACTCCGACCTCCTCGTCCACGACATGGGCGCCGCCTTCGACGACCACTTCGTCGCGGGCTCGGCGAGCGGCAGCGAGTGGCGGACAGCGCCGCTGTGGCGCGCGAGCGAGCGGACGCACTTCCTGCACGACGGCCGCGCGGCCAGCCTCGCCGACGCCATCTCCGCCCACGGCGGGCAGGCGGCGGCCTCCGCCGCCAGTTTCGCCGCCCTCGATCCGGCGTCGCGCCAGGCCCTCTTCGACTTCCTCGGGTGCATATAGGGGTTGTTTCTCAATCAACAATTGTTCGATGTGTTCGTCGCATTACGAATGATTGACAATGGTTCAGTCTTTCGTAACCAAGCCGATGTCAGGACTGCCCAATGAGCGGTCATCGACGTTGGAAATGCGGGGCCGCTCCCGCCGCCGCGGCGCTGGCGACCTGGGTCGCCGCGCTCGGCGGGTCGAGCGCCGAGGCCGCTCCCGCCGCTGAGGAGCAGGGCCCCGCGCCTCCCCCGGAGCCGAACCTCCCGCCCGACGGGGAGCACGGCGGAATTCCCCACATCAACAACAACGTCATCACCTCGTCGCTCGTGCTCATCGAGTGACGCTGGGGCTCGGCCGCAGATCGCGAGGCGAACAATGATCATGAAAAACCCAAGACCGATCATCGCGGGGCTGCTGGTGGGCCTCGCCGTCGCGCGGCTGGCCCTCCCCGTGCGCGCCCAGGACAACGTCAAGGCGCCCGAAGGGCCTCCCACGCGAGCGGAGCTCACGAAGCTGCAGAACGACGTCCGCGAGCAGCGGCAGCTCATCATCGAGATGCTGCAGACCGAGCAGCAACGCTACGACATGCTGCTGCGCCTCCTGCGCGGACAGGGCGGCGGCGTGGCCGTGCCGGACCTTCCGAGCGCGCTCGGGCCCGGCGACCCCGCGGCCGGCGACGCCGCCCGTCGGGCGCTCAAGAAGCCCACGGCCGCGGCGACGGCGCCCGAGCACCACGTGGGCGCCGTCGAAGGCAAGGTCGCCGTCGCGGGCGGCGCGCCCGACGACGTCTACGTCTACGTCGACAACTTGCGCGGGCCGACGGGCACCCACAAGGGCCTCGAGATCCGCCAGGAGGGCCGTCAGTTCAGCCCGCGGGTCGCCGTCGTGCAGTCGGGGACGAACGTCGTCTTTCCGAACTTCGACTCGGTCTACCACAACGTGTTCTCGAACTCGCCGCGCAACACCTTCGATCTCGGGACGTATCAGGCCGGCGACAAGCCGCGCTCGGTCACCGTCACGGGGCCAGGCGTCGTCGAGGTCTACTGCAACCTCCACCAGAAAATGAGCGCGAAGATCCTCGTCGTCCCGAACGCCCTCTACACGAAGGTGCGGCCCGACGGGACGTTCCGCCTCGAGAACGTGCCATCGGGCTCGAGGCGCCTCGTCGCCTGGGGCCCCGAGGCCAAGCCGGCCGCCTTGCGTGTCGACGTCTCGGGCCCGACGACGCAGGTGTCGTTCTCGCTCGAGCACCAGGAAGGTTCGGCTCACTCCAACAAGTTCGGTCAGGCCTACGGGTCATACAAGGACTAGGCCGGAGCGGGGAAGGACGAAAGAGGCCATGCGCAGGATCCGAGTGACGGCAGGAATCGCGCTCATGCTGGGCGGTCCCTCGGCGGGCATCCTCGCGATGCGCGCCGCCCTCGGTGACCAGGCGCGCGCGCAGGCGACGCTCCTCGCGACCGCCAACCGCGAGGCCGAGTCGCGCACCGCCTCCGAGCGAAGGAGCGCCGAGACCCAGGTGGCCGCCGCGGCCAGGCTCGGGCCGCTCGCGGCCGGGCTGCGGGCGCGCGTCGACGGCGCGACGCTCATCGACATGTTCGAGAACGAGGACTGGTGGCGCCCGTACCGTGCGGCCTTTCCGCTCGTGCGCGTCATGGTCGACGGCAAGCCGCTCGCGGCGCACGGTCCGGACGTCGGTGCCGGCGTCGACGACCTCTTGCGGCGCGCGCGCGCGCAACTCGTCGGCTCCGCCGTCGTGCGCGCCGACGGCCACGACTTCGTGGCGGCGGCCGCGCGGGTGCCGGGGATCAACGATCGCGAGGCGATCCTCATCCTCGGCCGCCGCGTCGCCGTCGAGGCGCCGGCCACGCCGCCACCCGTCGTCGTTGCGAGCTCGCCGCTCGCCGATCGTTCGCTCGTCTGGTCGGTCGTGGGCGCGATCTGTCTCGGCGGCCTCGGGCTCGTGATCTCCGGACGCGGCAGGACGGCGACGGCCAGCGGCGCCGTCGCGGCCCCCGTCACGTACGAAGCGACGGCCAAGTTCGGCACGCCGGCGCGGCCGCGCGCCGTCGTGGGCGCGACGCCCGCGGCCCGCTCACCGATCACGGACGGCAAGGCCTTCAGCATCCCGAGCCGTCAGGCCGCGCCGGCCATGGCCGCTCAGGCGGCTCCCGGTCACGCGGCGGCGCCTGGCGCCGACTTCGGCCGCTATCGGCTGCTCAATCGCATCGGAGAAGGCGGCATGTCCGAGCTCTTCATCGCCGAGGCCACGGGCGTCGAGGGCTTCAGCCGCAGCTTCGTGCTCAAGCGCCTGCGTCACGAGCTCGCGCGCAACAAGGAAGCGGTCGCGCAGTTCATCGACGAGGCGCGCATGCAAGCTGGCCTCGTGCACTCGAACATCGTGCCGGTCTTCGACTTCGGCGTCGTCGCCGGCGAGTACTTCATGACCCAGGAGTACATCGTCGGTCGCGATCTCGGGCGCCTCGTCGCGCGCCACGCCGAGACGATCGGGGGCGGCTTGCCCGAATCCCTCGCCTATTACGTCGCCCACGAGACGCTACAAGCGCTGGCGTACGCGCACGAGCGCCACGATCGCGAAGGCTCGCCCATGGGCATCGTCCACCGCGACGTCTCGGCGGGCAACGTCATGGTGTCGCTCCTCGGAGAGGTCAAGCTCTCCGACTTCGGGATCGTCAAATCCAACCGGCGCGTCACGCAGACCCAGGTGGGCATGGTCAAGGGCAACGCGAACTTCATGTCGCCCGAGCAGGCCCGCGGGCAGACGGTCGATCATCGCAGCGATCTGTTCTCGCTCGCACACGTGCTCTACTACTGCATGACCGGTCGGCTCCTGTACACGGGCGACAACGATCTCGACGTCCTTTATCGGGCGGCGAGCGGGGTCACGCCCGAGGACCTCGCGGAGCTCGCGCAGCTGCCCGAGCCGGCGCGCGGCGTCCTCGCCAAGGCCCTCGCCTTCGATCCCGCCGAGCGGTTCCAATCGGCCACGGAGTTCGCGGACGCGCTCGCCGCCCACATCGGGGGAGGCAAGTCAGCGACGACCAGGCTCATGCGCGAGCTCTTCGGCGCCGAGATCCAGCGCGAGAACTCGGAAGAGGTCGGCGCCGCCGCCGCCACCCGCGCGTAACCTCATCCTCGCGCGCGCTCGCGCGCTCGCGCCGCAGGCGGCCAGCAGGCGCTCACGCCGCCGACATGCGGTTAGACTGGGCGGTATGAGCCCGGTCGCCGTCATGTTGAGCGCGTGGATCTTCGCGCAGGCGGCGCCACCGACCGAGCCTGCCGAGCCGACGCCCGCGCAAGCGCCGGCGCCATCCCCGGCGCCCGACGAGACGCCGCCTGCACCTCCCGCGGTCGCGCCGCCGGAGGCGCAACCCCCGCCGCCTCTCCCGCCTCCGCCTCCCGAGCCGCGCGCCTACGGATATGCGGGCATGTCGGAGCTCAGCCTCGCGCTTGGCTATTCTTCGGAGTCCGGGGTGATGGGCGGTGCCGGCTTCCGGCGGTTCGTCATCGACGGCCTCGCGCCCGGCTTCGAGGCGTCCGTGCAGGCGGGCGCTGGGATGACCATCGGGCTCGTGCTGGGCACCTTGCGACTCGTCCCCGTGCGAACGCGGCAGGTCGCCTTCGTGCTCACGGGACGCGCGGGACGCGTCTTGCTCTCCCAGCACGACGACGGCTGGGGCGCGGGCGGTGGCGTGGGAGTCATCGTGTTCCTGTCGCCGAACCTCGGCCTCGAGCTCGGCTACGAGGTCTTGTGGTTGACACCGCGGTCGTTCTGCGCCGACCTGTCCTCTTGCACGATCCAAGGTCCCGTCATCGGGTTGCGCCTTTCGTTCTGAGCGAGGTCGCGGGGGAGGCGCTCCAATTCGCCGCGCGGGAGGCGCGCCGGCTTTGCTACTCTCGCGCCCGTGCGCTGGCTGGTCTCCGTCGTCCTTCTCACGATCGCGTGCGGATCCCCCGCCATCGGGCCCCCTTCGTCGCGCGTCATCGAGATCGACATCGACGACCACGGCCTCGCGGGGCTCTGGATGGCCGAAGCGCCCAACATCAAGGGTCTCATCCAGCGCGGCACCTTGGCCTTCTCGCGCGTCATCATCCCGACCCATAGCAACCAGAACAACATGTCGTTGCTCACCGGACAGTACCCCGACGGGACGAACGTGCCCGCGAACTCGTGGTTGTCGCGCAGCGCGGGTCTCACGCCTCCCGTGACCTTGCCGGGAATCGCCGCGGGCGACTACATCCTCTACGACAAGAATCCGCTGCGCGTGCGCGGCGACAGCCTCTACCGGGTCGCGCAGCGCGCCGGCCTCCGCTCGGCGTATTTCGGACAGCTCCCGCCCTTCGAGGGCACGGCAGACGAGGTCCACCTCACGATCGTCGGCGCGCCCATCCTCACGACCACGATCACGCCCGATCTCGCGCACCAGCTGCTCACCGACGTGCTGCACTACCCGCCGCAGGTCGTCGCTCGTTATCACCTCGACGGCCCGGGCGACGCGGGCGAGGACCTCGTGCACTTCACGATCCACGACGCCGCCGCCTTCGTGCGCGCGGCTGCGTCGCCGGCGGCCATTCCGGCGTTCATGTTCATCTGGGACTTCCTGGCCCTCGACGACGATGCGACGAGCCTCTCGGGAGCGAGCGGCGCGGACATCATCAAGTCGATCGAGCAGTACGACGCCGCCATCGGCGATCTGCTGGCGGCGCTCGGCGAGCGCGGGATCCTCGACGAGACGAACATCCTGTTCACGCTCGACCACGGCAAGGTCGACACGCACGAGCAGGTGGCGCTGGGCACGCACGGCGCGACGAGCGTGCGGCCCGCGGACGGCCAGCTCGGCGCCGCCGTGACGGCCGCGGGCGCGGCCCTCGGAATCTCGACGGCGGACTACGCCGTCGTCAACGAGGACGGCGACGCCCAGATCTACGCGAACGTCCCCGGCGCGGGCACGCCCGCGGGCGCCGCGCGGCAACAGGAGGTCGCGCACGCCCTGCTGTCGATCATCCAGGGCGGCGTCATTCGCGGCCTCGACGTCACGCGCACGATGACGGCGGATGGCGCCATGGGCACGCGCCGCTTCCAGGACGTCCGCGCCTCGGGTCCCAACCAGGCAGACATTGTCGTCTTCCCCGAGACCGACTGGACGCTGAATCAGGTCGACACCACCAACGCCCTGCCCGGACCCTTCCTCGAGCACACGGGCTTCCCCTACGGACGCCACGGCGGCTATTCGATCGACGAGCTCTACGTACCCCTGGTCATGGCGGGGCCGGCGTTCAAGCAAGGCGTCCTGCTCCCCCACCCCGTCGAGCATCCCGAGGTCGCCGCGACGGCCGCCTGGGCGCTGGGAGGCCTCCGCCTGCAGACGAGCGCGCGCGGCGCCGTCGGCGCGGCCCTCGTGGGGGACCCCGGCGAGACCGTTCCCCTGCCCGATCCACTCTCTGACGCGCGCGAGGTGGCGCTTCGAGCGGCCGGCTTCGACGGCACGGTGACGCTCGCGGGCCCTCCCGCGAAGGCGGCCGTCATCGTCGACGTCGCGGGTCTGTACGACGACGAGGTCTTCGCCGATCCGCTGGTCGCGGCGGCCGCTGCGCCGCTGCGCGAGCTCGCGGCCGCCGGCACGCGGTTCGAGGACGTCTGGACGCGCAGCCGCGATTGGCCCGTCACGGAGCTCCAGATGGTCACGGGCGGCTATCCCGTCGAGAGCCCCTGGGTGTCGATGGCCGAAGACGATCCGACGCAGGTCGTGCTGCCCGCGCTGGGATTGCTCGCAATGCCGCCCCCGGTCGCTCGGGTCGCCGACGTCGCGGCATTCGACGCCTGGCGCCGCGCGCAGATCTTCGGCGACGAGACGCTCTTCGGCGCGGCGCGCGCCGCCGGCCTCACGACGGCGCTCGTGGGCCAACCCGACTTCCATACCTTTCACATCTCGACCGCCGACATCGACGTGCAGACCGCCACCGATGCCGCCGGCGCCGCGGCGGCCGTGAGCGAGCAGCTCGCGCGGACCCCCCAGGCGCTGATCCTCGTCGCGCTCGGCCGGAGCCGCACCGCCGAGCGTCACTCGCCGCTCGCGCTCGCGGAGCTCGACGCGGTCGGGGGCGCCGTTCGGGACGTCGCGCGGGCCGCGGGCGACGCCCTCGTCGTCGTCACGAGTCGAGGCGCGACGACCATCGACGACCCCGGCTCGGACTACTACGGCGCGGGCACCTCGCGCCACGTTCCCCTCATCCTCGTGGGGCCCAACGTGCGCCCCGGCGTCGCGTCGGGCCAGCCCGCGACGCCCGCCGACCTCCCCGCGACCGTCTTGTTCGGCCTCGGCGTCGCCGCGAAGACCGACTTCGCGGACGGCACCCAGACCCTCGCGGCGTCGACGACGCCCTCACCGCCCCTGCTCACCCCGCGCGCGTCGTTCGAGGGCCACGTCCTCCTGCGCGCCTACGCGACCCTGCCCCTCCACCCACCGCTCGACCGCTACCGGCGCGCGACCTTCGGTCGCGACCCCTAAGAATGCCCTTCGCGGCTCGAGCGGGAGAAGAACCCGGCGAGACGGCTCAGGATGCCGTCCTGCTTTCTGGTCATGACGAGCTCGACGACAGTGTTCGCGCCCAGGGCGCGCGCGGCCGATCGCCGTGCCGTGGCCTCGATCTCTTCGAGCCGACGGGCCGTGATGGTGATGCCGAGCTCCCGGCACTCGGCCTCGTACCAACCACGCGCGTGGCTGACCTCGAACGTCGGCACTGACCCTAGTGTGCTACAAACGCCGCGCGCTCGCCACTCCCACCTTAGGGTCTGCGCAAATTGTGATTTTCACTCAGCTATTGGGGCGCCAGGCGAGGCTGACCGCCGCGATGAGCCCGTCGGCGCGCACGCGCCCGTCCTCGTCCGTGTCGATGAGCGCGAGCGTTCGCGGATCTCGGCCGGGCTGCCACGCGTCCGATCCGAAACTATAATGGGGCCATGAAGGTCCTTTTCTTGGCAGTATTGGCAGGCGCGTTTTGCTCCTCTTCGTGCTTTTCGTCGGACTACGGCCCTGCCGCCGGGGGATACGACCCGCGGTTCGGATGCGCGCAATTCAGCTCATGCGCGACCTGCACGCCCGTCCTCGGGTGTGGGTGGTGCCAGGCCGGTAGCAAGGGTCTCTGCGCTCCGGATCCCGACTCGTGCTCACGGGTCACGTCGTTCTCGTGGACGTGGGACCTGGCGTTCTGCCCGGCCGAGCTCGACAGCGGCCTGGGCGCGAGCGCCGACGCCGCGCGTGAGGCCGCGACCGGTGACGCTGCGGCCGACGCAACCGGCGAACGGGCGTCCAGCGCGGACTAAACCAACACGCCTCGGCCCCAAGCTCGCCGAAAGGCCCCCGACGGTTCGGCTCGCGCTGACACCGCCTCCCCACGGGCGTCAGGCCCGGTGGGGAGCGGGGCGGCGCCTCGCCCGCCGCTCGGCTAGAGTGCAGGCATGGGACTCTCGTTGGGACCGTCGCTGTGGGCGTCCCTGGTCATCTCCTCGATCGGGCTCGTGCTCACGAGCTACGGCAAAAAGATGGCGCGCCCGCCTCAGCTCGTCGTGGGGCTCGTCCTCCTAATTTATCCGTACTTCGTCCCGGCCCTGGCTCCCATGCTGATCGTTGGGGGCGTGCTGCTCCTCGGACTCTGGATCGCGATCCGCCGCGGTCATTGATTCACGGGCAAGGCGCGGCCTGCGGCGCGGCGCGCGAGACCATCGGGCGCAGCCAGCGCAGCATCCGCGCCGCATAGCCCCGCGGACGATTGACGAGGCGTAACTAAACGCCCCCGTCACCCAGCGAGCACACCGAGCACGAGCCGCTCATGCAGCAGCCCGACGCGCCGCAGGGTGTGCCGTCTGCGGCACTGCCGTACGTGCAATTGCCGCTCGACGGATCACATGTCCCAGGCCCAACCTGGCAACTGCCCGGCGGCGGACACTGCATCGGCGGGTAGGAGCACGCGCCGGTAGAAGAATCACACGAGCCAGGCGCGACCTGACAATTGCCTGGTGAATTACACGCCTTCGGCGAATACGAACATGTTCCAGTGCCAGGATCACAGGTCCCTGGTCCCACCTGACAGGTGTTGGGTGATTGACAGCTCAGGGGCGCGTATGTGCAATTGCCAGTCGACGGGTCGCACGTTCCTGCCCCAACCTGGCAATTGCCAGGCGGCGGGCATTGCATGGGGGGGTACGAGCACCCGCCGGTCGACGAGTCACACGTGCCAGGCCCGACCTGGCATTTGCCGGGTGAGGCACAAGTCTTCGGAGAATACGAACACATCCCGCTGCCAGAATCACACGTGCCTGGGCCCACCTGACACATGCTGGGCGACTGGCACGTGAGGGGCGGATATGTGCAAGCGCCGGTCGAGGAGTCACACGTTCCCGGCGCGAGTTGGCATGTGCCCGGTGACTGGCACATCACGGGAGTATTAACGCAACCTGTCTGCGGGTTGCAGCTGTCGACTGTACATTTGTTGCCGTCGTCGCAAGACAAGGGTGTAAAAACGCATCCCCCCTTTGTCGTGTCACAGCTGTCCGTCGTGCAATTGTTGTTGTCGTTGCAAGTCTTCGGCGGATTCGAGCAGGTTCCGCCGCTGCACGTACCTGCGACGTGACACTGATCCGACGCTTGACATATGACGGGAGTTTGCCCTGTGCACACTCCACCTTTGCAACTATATGTCTGCAAACACTTATCCGA
>DASZFV010000157.1:0-3487 GCA_035939455.1 Polyangia bacterium | reverse complement strand
GAGGCCAAAGAGGATGCTGAGCGGCAAAAAGACGTAGACGATGCCGCGGATGAGATCGACCCAGAAGTTGCCGAGTGTCTTGCTCCCGTCCGGGCCCGGCCGCCGTGTGAAGCCGCGGCCGAGCGCGAGCGCGACGCAGATTCCAGCCGCGGCCGACGTGAAATTGTGCCAGGCGAGGCCCGCCATCTGCGTGAGGTAGCTCATCGTCGATTCGCCCGAATACCCCTGCCAGTCGGTGTTGGTTGCGAAACTGGTCGCCGTGTTGAAGGCGGAGCCCGGCTCGACGG
Organism: Polyangia bacterium; assembly: GCA_035939455.1. GTDB lineage: Bacteria > Myxococcota_A > Polyangia > Fen-1088 > Fen-1088 > DASZFV01. The sequence continues at coordinate 3,200 of DASZFV010000157.1, read as the reverse complement.
CGCCGAAGTGCTGGGGGTTCAGCGGCAAGAGGTGCTGCAGGCGCTGGAACGCGTACGTGACGATCACGCCCACGGTGCTGAAGACGAGCAGCGCGAAGGTGTAAGCGAGCCAGGTCTGCTCCTGCTTCGGGTCGACGCCGGACAGGCGGTAAAGCACGCGTTCGAAGCCGCCGAGGACGCGCGCGAGCGGCTGCCGGTCGCCCTCGAAAACGCGGAACATGTAGACGCCGAGCGGTCTCGTCACGGCGATGATGGCGACGAAGAAGACGATGATCTGCAGCCAGCCGATGGTGGTCATGGAGGCGGTCTCCTCAGAACTTCTCGGGACGGATGAGGGCGTAGACGAGATAAGCCGTCAGACCGAGGGTCAGCAGCGCGCCGATGGTGTAGTCGAGCGACACGACAGCTCCTAGAGGCGATCGAACGATTTGGCGTAAAGCCACGAGACGGCGAAGAACGCCACCGTGACCGCGACGAAGACGAAGTCTTTCATACGCCCCGTTCGAGCATCAGGCGTGCCAGTGTCCGAGGCCGGGCTTCGCCGCGTCGTCATCGGTCGAAGGTGCAATCCGCAGGGACCTCCCGGGGTCGGAGGTGCAAGATGATTCCTCGCCGGAGGAGAACGAGCATTTATGCGCCGCTCGCGGGTCGACTCCGAAGGCACGGCCCTTGCTCGGAGCGACGCCCCGAGCGTAGCGTGTCCGCGATGTCCGCCAGCCCGAACCGCACCCGTGCGGACGACTTCCTCGAGCTCGTCGAGCGGGGCAAGCGCGGCCGGCTCAAGCTCTACATCGGCTTCGCGGCCGGCGTGGGCAAGACGTACCGCATGCTCGAGGAGGCGCACGCGCTCAAGAAGCGGGGCGTCGACATCGTCATCGGGTTCATCGAGACGCACACGCGCGTCGAGACGGCGGCCCTCGTCGAGGGCCTCGAGGTCGTGCCCCGGCGGCAGGTCGAGTACCGCGGCGTCGTCGTCGAGGAGATGAGCCTCAACAACATCTTGAAGCGCAACCCGGCCGTCGTGATCGTCGACGAGCTCGCGCACACCAACGTGCCGGGGAGCCGCAATCGCAAGCGCTATCAGGACGTCCTCGAGCTGCTCGACGCCGGCATCAACGTCATCGGCGCCTTCAATGTCCAGCACCTCGAGAGCCTCAAGGACGTCGTCGAGCGCTTCGCCGGCATCCCCATCCGCGAGACGGTCCCCGACAGCTTCCTCAAGCAGGCCGACCAGGTCGTCAACCTCGACCTGTCCGTCGAGGATCTGCAGGAGCGGCTACGCGCTGGCAAGATCTACGGCGCCGACAAGGTCGGGTGGGCGCTCGAGCACTTCTTCAAGGACGCCAACCTCGAGCACCTGCGCGAGCTCGCGTTGCGCGAGGTGGCCGAGAGCGTCGAGCGGGCCAGCGCGCGCCGGCCGCCGACGGCGGACGCCAGCGCGCAGGCCGTCATCGACCGCGCGGGGCAGGGGACGCGCGTCATGGTGTGCATCTCGTCGGCGTCGCCGCGCGGCGCGGTCCTCGTGCGCAAGGGCTCGCGGCTGGCCGGGCGGCTCAGCACCGATTGGTTCGTCGTGTTCGTAGAGACGCCCCAGGAGACGCCCGATCGCATCGACTCCGCCGCCCAACGCATCCTCATGACCAACACCGATCTCGCGCGCGAGCTCGGCGCCGAGGTCGTGCGCTTGCGTTCCGCCGATCCGGCGCACGCCATTCTCGAGTTCGCGTTCTCGCACAGCGTGGGCCACATCGTCGTGGGCCGGTCGTACCAGGCCTCGTGGAAGCAGCTCCTCGGGCGCTCGCTCCCGCTGCGCCTCGTGCGCGAGGCCAACGGCCTCGACGTTCACGTGGTGTCGACCGAGGAGGAGGTGAACGGCGCATGAGCCTCAAGGCCAAGCTGCTCCTCGCCCAGACGCCGCTCGCGCTCGCGCTCGTGCTGCTCGGGATCTTCTCGAGCGCCGTGACGACGCGCCTCGGAATGCAGGCGCGCCTCATCCTCGCCGACAACTACCGCAGCGTGCTGGCCGCCCAGCGCATGAAGGACTCGCTCGAGCGCATCAACGCCGCCGCGCTGTTCCTTCTCGCGGAGCACGACGACGGTGCAGGGGCCGAGATCGCCAGCCACCGCCGCAAGTTCGACCAGGAGCTCGGGACCCAAGAGGGCAACATCACAGAAGCGGGTGAGGCGGCCGTCACCAGGCAGCTCCGTCAGGCCTGGAACCGCTACGCGGACGTGCTCGCCACGTACGAGGGCCTGGGCGAGCGGCCGGCGCGCGACGCCGCATACTTCTCGCGCCTCGCGCCGGCCTTCGCGCGGGTCAACCAGCTCGAGGACCAGATCCTCGCCATCAACCAGGACGCGATGGTGCGCAAGGTCGAGCGCGCCGAACGTCGCGCGACGCAGTTCGACCGCCTCGTCGTCGGGGCGGTCGTGCTCGCGCTCGCGCTCGGCCTCCTGGCCTCCGTCTGGCTGACGACGCGCATGTTGCGGCCCCTCGGCGTCGTCGCGGCGGCCGTGCGCCGCTTCGCGGGGAACGATCTCAAGGCGCGGGCCGCCGTGCGCGGTCACGACGAGATCGCGACGGTCGCCGTCGAATTCAACCGCATGGCCGACGGTCTCGAGCGCTACCGCGCGAGCTCCCTCGGCGAGCTCCTGCAGGCGCAGCAAGCGGCGCAGGCCGCCATCGACAGCTTGCCCGACCCCGTGCTGCTCCTCGACGCGAGTGGCGCGCTCGCGGGGATCAACGCCGCCGCGACGCGCCTGCTCGCGATCGACATCGAGCGGCTCGCGGGCGAGGTGTACGCCAACGCCGATCCCGGCGTGCGCGCCGTCCTCGAGCGCCTGCGCGCGCACGTGCTCGGCGGCAAGGGCGCGTACGTCCCGAAGGGTTTCGAGGAGGCCGTGCGCGTCGCCGGCACGCCGGACGGCGAGCGCATCCTCCTGCCGCGGGCCGCGCCCATCTACAACGAGGCGGGCGCCGTCGCGGGAGCGGCCATCGTGCTCCAGGACTCGACGCGGCTCTTCCGCTTCGACGAGCTCAAGAACGATCTCGTCGCGACCGTCGCGCACGAGTTCCGAACGCCGCTGACGTCGCTACGCATGGCGCTGCACATGATCACGGATGGCGTCGTGGGGCCGCTCACGCCCAAGCAAGCCGACCTCTTGTTCGCGGCGCGCGACGACTGCGAGCGGTTGCAGGT
>DASZFV010000156.1:0-4358 GCA_035939455.1 Polyangia bacterium | reverse complement strand
GGCCGGGTCGCGCGTCGCGGCCACGGCCTTCTCGCGCGCGTGCGAAGCCGCCGCGCGCGCCACGCGCTGGCGCGCGCGCGAAAGGCCGCGCTTAAACGCCGGATCGGCCGGCCGGCTCGCGAGGGCCTTGCCGTACTCCGCGGCGGCGGCGGCGTCCTCGTGCGAGGCGGAGAGCGCCGCGGCGAGCAGCGCGTGGGCGTCGGGATCCGCCTCGGCGAGGCCCACGACCGTACGCGCCCAGCGCACCGCCTCGCCCGCGCGATCGGCGCGCAAGGCCGCTTCGGCGCGGCCGCGCAGCGTCGCAGCGAGCTGGCTCGTGCCTGGGCCACCGGGATCTACGGACAGCGCGATCTTGTAGTGGGCGACGCCCGCGTCGATCGCTCCGCCGTCGAGCTCGCGGGCGGCCACATCCTCGAGTGCGCGCGCGGCCCGAGACGCCAGCGCGGCGGCGCGCGCCGCCGCGCCCTCGCGGCGCAGGCGAGCCAGCCGATCCTCGATCGCCGGGACCTGCGCGAACGCAGGCGGAGGCGCCAGCATCATGTTCAGCTCCGCCGTCAGCGCCTCGACCCGCGCGGCGCGCTCGTCGACGACGACCGGCGCGGGCCGCGCCGCCGAGGCCCGCGCGCCGCGGGCCCACGGCATCTGCCGGTAAGCCACGACGGCCAGGACGGCGCCAGCCGCGAGCAAGCCGAGCGGCCCCCAAAAGCGCAGGGCGCGTCCGCCGGGCGCGGCGGGCGCCGATGGCGCGGCCTCCGCGCTCGGCGGTGCTCCGGCGGCGGCCGCCGGCGGCGGCGCGAGAACGGGGCCCGGGCTCGCGGACGGCCGGCGCGCCCGACCGCTCTCTGCGTCGCCCACCGGGGAGGATTCCCGCGGGTTGGCCGCGAGACGATCCCGCGTGCCGCCGCTCTCCTCGGCGCGTACCTCCGGCTCCCGAAGTCCCAGCAGATCGGAGACAGCGCGCGGCCGGCCCCATTGCGTCTTCGTCAGATCGTACTCGAGCGTGGCCATGCGCTGCTGGCGCTTGGCCGGGTCGGCTTCGAGGGCGCGCAGGATCACCGTCTCGAGCTCCGGGGACAAGTCGGGGCGCAGCTCGCGCGGCGGCCGCGGCGGCTCCTGCTTCCGGAGGGGCGACGCCTCCTCGGCGTCCCCGTGCGGCGGCGTGCCCGTCACCATCTCATAGAGCAGCGCCCCCACGGAGTAGATGTCGCTGCGGCGGTCCGCGAGCCCGCCCAGCGCCTGCTCGGGCGCCATGTACTCGGGCGTGCCCATGGCGATGCCGGGGTTCGTGAGCCGCCGTGTGTCCTGGCCCAAGCTGCGCGCGATGCCGAAGTCGAGCACCTTGACGAAGTCGGCACGCCCGTCGCGCGCCACGAGGAAGATGTTCTCGGGCTTGAGATCGCGGTGGATGACGCCGGCGGCGTGCGCGGCCTCGAGGGCGCGGCAGATTTGGATCGTGATCTGGGCGGCGCGCGCGGGATCGAGCCGGCGCTCGTGCGACAGCACGTCGGCGAGGTCGATGCCGTCGAGGTGCTCCATGACGAAGTAGGCGCAGCCGTCCTCGGTCGTGCCGAAGTCGGTGACGTCGATGATGTGCGGGTGGCCGATGCGCGAGGCGGCGCGCGCCTCGCGGCGGAATCTCTCGACGAGATCCTGCTGCCGCGAATACGCCGGATGCAGGATCTTCACGGCGACGCCCTTGCCGATCTCGACGTGCTCGCCGGCGTAGACGGTCCCCATGCCGCCCTCGCCCAGGACGCGCAGGATACGGTAGCGCCCCTCGATGATGCGATCCGTGAAATCGACACGCGGCGGCGTGTCGCGGCGACCGGGCACCTCGACCGCCGACGTCGCGGGGCCGCTCACGACGGGCCGCTCGGCGGGGCGGCGCCAGACCTGCGTCGCGGGCTCGGCCTCGTCGCGTTGGTCCGCGGCGGGGTTCGGCGGCGCCGAGGCGTCCTCCGGCGGCAGGCTCGTGCTCTCGGCGAGCAGATGCAAACGCTCCGCTTGCTCCTCGCGGACGGCCTCGCCGCACAGAGCGCGCAAGAAGTCCGCGCTGCGCTCGGCGTCGGCGCGCGGCGACAGGCGCCCGATGACGTCGGACAACGCCTGGCGCAGCTCCTCGACCGACTGGTACCGGTCCTCGCGCTCGGGCGCGAGCGCGCGCATGATGACAGCGTCGAGCTCGGGCGTGACCCAGGCAGCCTTCGACGACGGCGGCTGCGGGCGCGGGTTGCGCACGAGGGACATCGCGGTCGTGGCGTCGAGGTGCTGCAGCTGGAGGTACTGGTGTCCCGTCAGCAGCTCCCAGATGACGACGCCGAGGCTGTAGATGTCGCTGCGCGCGTCGGCGGTCTCGCCGCGCGCCTGCTCGGGCGCGTGGTAGGCGGCGCGCCCGAAGACGACGCCGGGGACCGTGTGCTCCTGCTTGAGCACGCTGCGCGCGAGACCGAAGTCGGTGAGCTTCACCTCGCCGAAGTAAGACAGCAAGATGTTGGGCGGCGCGACGTCGCGGTGCACGAGCTTGAGGTCGCTGTAGCTGTGCACGTACGCGAGAGCGCGCGCGGTCTCGCGGCCGACGTGGAGCGCGACGTCGAGCGGGATGCGCGTGCGCGTATGCACGCAGCGGTTCCAGACATCGCGCAGGTCCTTGCCCTCGACAAGCTCCATGGCGATATAGAACTCGCCGTCGTGCTCGCCCGCGTCGAAGGTGGGCACGAGGTTCGCGTGCGCGAGGCGCAGCACGACCTTCGCCTCGTCGAGAAATCGGTTGGCCTTGCCCTTGTCGGAGCGCTCGGCGATGACCTTTTTGATGACGCAGAATTTCTGGAAGCCGGGCCCGCCCGTCGCGGCGACGTAGATCTGTCCCATGCCCCCGCGGGCGAGCGATTTGAGCAAGACGTACTTGCCGAACCGGCGCGGAAAAACTTCGGTCATTTCGGGCTTTCGAGCCGGCCATCGTAGAACATTCTCCCGGCTCGCGGAAGGCGCGCGCCCACCTCCGTCCAGCGCCTCTTCGGACTGCGAAATCCGCCTCGGTCCGGATACTCCGGACGTCCCGCGCGTCGACTACTCGCCGATCTCGACATCCCCACCGACGGCGCGCGCGCGGAGGCGTGCCACGACCTCCGGCGCCGACTTCGCGCCGCCGCCCCCGAGCCGCGCGCGCACGCGCTCGACGAGGGCGCTGCGCGCGCGCCCGTCTGCCGACGGGTCGTAGTCGCCGGCGTCGGCGACGCCCAGCCGCCCGAGCGCGCGCCACGCGAGGTGCCGCACGGCCGGGTAGTCGTCGCCGGCCATGGCTTCGAGCAGCGCGCCCACGCGCGCCGCGCGCGCCGCGGGACCGAGCGGCACCTGCTCCCGTCCGAGCGCGTCGGCCGACACGGCGCGCGTGACGGAATCGCCCGAGAAGAGCGCCTCGAGCGGCGCGGACGTTTCGGGCACGCTTGGCGCCGTCCCGCCCCACAGCCGCGCGCGCATCGTCGCGGCCCAGACCGGCGTCTCACCGACATGACATCCCGTGCACGCGTCGGGCCGGCCGGCCGACGCGGCGTGGGCCGGGTCTGGAACCTCGATCCGGTGACTGCGGTGAACGTCCAGCACGCCGTAGACCACGCGCGGCATGTGGCAGCCCACGCAGCGCGCGCCGCCGTTCGCGGCCTCGTGGTGCGTGTGGCGGCCCGCCGCCGCGCCGTCGGCCAGCGTCGTGTGGCACTGCGTGCACATCCCGTCGGCCGCCGCGCCCCGAAGACCAACCCGGAGCTGTCCACGCGGCTCGCCCTCATGCATGCCGTGACAGGTCGTGCACGTGAGCGTCGCTTCCTGCGCGCAGCGCGACTGGAGCAGCCCCTGGTACTCGTAAGCCGTCAGCCGTGGCGTGCCGTCCGCCCAGAAGCGCGGCGCGAAAGCCCCGCGAGCGCCGGCGAGCGTCGTATCACGCCACAAAGGCTCCGTCGTGAGCGCGAGATCGTCGCCCGGCACGAAGGGATCACCGTGCGCCATGAACGGCCGGACGTCGGCCGCGAGGCGTTGCCCGTGGCAGCGGCCGCACACGTCCGCCGCGCGCGCGGGCGACAGGCGCGCCGGATTGACGATCGTCGGATCGGCCGCCCGCCACGCCCACAACGTCAACCGGCGAAGGGGATCGGCGTTTGCCCCCACGTGCGCCGCTCCGGGACCGTGACAGGCCTCGCAGGCGATGCCGAGCTCCGCCGTCGTCGTGTCGAACCGCTCCGTCGCCGTGTTGACGCCCGGATTGGGCCCCACATTGTGGCAAAAGACGCAGTTGTCATTCCAGCGCGTGACGTGCCGGTCGAACACACCGCCGCCGAACACGGGCCGCCCCGCCGGCGAAGTCTCCC
>DASZFV010000155.1:0-1722 GCA_035939455.1 Polyangia bacterium | reverse complement strand
TTGAGAAGCGGCCCTCGTCGCAAAAGTGGGTCGACCACGCGCGCGCCGTCATCGAGGAGATCGGCAACGGCGCGGACGCCCCCAAGCCTTCGGCCGCGACGCCCGTGTCCCCCGAAGCCAAGGGGCCTGCGCCAGTCGCCGGCTCACCTGAAGGCGCCGCCGCCAACAGCCCGGCCGCCCCTCTGTACGCAAAGTCGCAGCAACTGCGCGACACGGGCCACATCGAAGAGTCGATCGCCGAGTTCAAGGAGGCCATCGCGACCGACCCAAAGCACATGGTGGCGCGCGCGGCCCTGGGTGAGCTCCTGCTCAAGATCCGGCGCGACAGCGAGGCCATCGACGTCTTCCGTGCCGCGCTGCACGTCAATCCCGAGTACTCGCTCGCCTGGTACGAGCTGGCGTTCGCGTTTCGCGTCAGGGGCCGCCTCCCCGAGGCGGTGGACGCCTACGAGCACTACATCAAGCTGCGCCCGACCGATCCGGATCCTTATTACGGGCTGGCGCGCTCGCTCCAGAAGCTCGGAAAGAAGGACGCGGCACGGAAGGCCTACGAGACCTACGTCTCGATGGAGAAGCGGCCCGGCGAGCAGAAGTGGATCGACGCCGCGAACGGCGAGATCCGCTCGCTCGGCGGCAGCGCGACCGGCGCGCCCTGAGACCGCCGCGACCAAGCTTCGCGCTATTTGCGCTTCGGTCGACCGCCGAGCCAGGCGAAGAAGAGGAGGACGATGAACGTGCCCGCCGCGATCTCGGCGGCGAGCCTGGCCTGGCCCTGCCCTCGGCCGTCGAAGACGACGGCCAGCACGGCCGAGACGGCGGCGAGCATGCCCCACAGGAGCTGCTGCCCCACGCCGTAGAGCACGCGCACGTTCTCGTCGAGGTTGCGAATGCGGAGCTCGAGCTCGCCGCGCAGCGCGCGCGCCATGAAGCGCTGCAGCTCGCCCGGCAAGGAGAGGGCCGACAGCGCCATCTCGCGCGACGCCTCGAGGACGACCTCCGACCACTGCTTTTTCTCGCCGAGCAGGAAGCGCGCGAGGTACGGCTGGATGACATCCGTCGGGTTCATCTCGGGGTCGAGCGTCGTGCACACGCCGAGCAACAAGAGCAGCGTCCGCTCGAGGAGGATCCACTCCTTGGGGATGTGGAAGGCGTCCTTGAGGTCAGCGAGGCTCACGTTGAGGTCGCGCAGGTCGAGGAGGCTCGTGAGGCTCTTCTCCGAGTCGAACGAGAGATCCTTGAGCGAGAAGCCCTGCACGGACATCTGCGCGCGCATCTTGTCGTGGAAATACTGCACGATGCGGTCGAACACCTCGGGATCGGCCCGGCGCGACAGGAAGCCCATCTCCTTCATGGACGAGACGATGCGCGTCGTGTCGCGCGTCATCGCGCCTTGCAGGAACGAGATCATGCCGTGGCGCATGGCCTCGGACACGGTGGCCGTCGCGCCGAAGTCGAGGAACACGACGGCGGGCGCGCCGCCAGGCACGGCCGCCGGCTGCACGAGCAGGTTTCCGGGGTGCGGGTCGGCGTGATAGAGGCCGTCGATGAAGATCTGCTGGCAGTAGGCCTCGACGCACACGCGCGCCGTGTGGCGGCGATCGACGCCGAGCGCCCGCAGTCCCTCGAGGTCCGCGACCTTGACGCCCTCCATCCATTCGGTCGTGAGCACGCGCGTCGTCGAGTACGCGGCCATGACGTGCGGAAAGCGCACGCTCGCCGGGG
>DASZFV010000154.1:0-11270 GCA_035939455.1 Polyangia bacterium | reverse complement strand
TGGTTCGCGCGCAGCACGACGTGGCGCAGGTCGCCCGTGAACGTGCGCTCGTCGTAGGGCGCGACGTCGGCCGAGGCCAGCAGCACGCGCAGCGCGCCGGCCAGCTCCTCGAGCGGCGCCTCCGAGACGCGGCAGCCGGTCAGGTCGACGACGTCGTGCGAGCGCGGCGCGAATGCGCCCAGCGCGACGCGGCCGTCGCGCGCGGCGCACACGAGCTTGCTGCGATTCCGGTAGCCGAGCGCGCGCGGGGCGGGGACGCCCTCGCCCGGCGAGAGGCCGGCGAGCGCGGGGTGAGCGGCGAGGGCGGCGCCGAGCCGCCGCGCCTTCCAGCCGAGCTGCGCCGCGACGTCGAGGTGCTGCAACACGCAGCCGCCGCAAGAGCCGAAGGCGGCGCACGCGGGCTGTCGCCGATCCGGCGAGAGACGCTCGATGGAGTCGAGGCGCGCCCAGGCCTCGGGCCGGTGGGACGAGACGTGCGTCACCGTGGCGAAGACGCGCTCGCCCGGGAGCGCCGCCGCGACGTGAACCCTCGCGCCGCCGTGCGCGGCGAGGCCCGCGCCTTCGTCGTCGAGATCGTCGCAGGTGAGCGTGAGCGCGTCACCGTCGCGCGGCGCGGCCCGCAGGGCCGACGCAGGCCCGGTCGACGCCCGGGCAGACCCGCCATCGGTCGAGGAGTCGCCGCTCAACGCGGGGCCGCCTCCGCGCCCACGGCCGTCGCGAGCAAGGGCAGCGAGACTTCGTATCGATAGGACGTGCCGCGGTGGCCGTCGTCGAACTCCTCGTGGCGGAAGGGCACGCCGAGCGCGCGCAGGCGCGCCGCGAGCACGCGCGCGCCGAGGTCGAGCGCGTGCTCGTCACGCGTGCCGGCGTCCAGGTAGATGAGCTTCATGGCGCGCAGCGCCTCGACGTGGGACGCCGCCAGGTCCACGGGGTCGAAGCCCTTCCAGCGCCGCCAGACAGCGTGGTCGAGCTCGCCCGTCCCGATGTCGAAGGGGAGCGCGACGCCGCGCGGGCGCGTGGCGTCCGGCGAGTACGCCGCCGCGTAGGCCAGCATCATGATCGTCGTGAAGTCTTCGGCGCGCTTCGTGACGGCGTGCTCGAAGTGCGCGAGGAAGCCCTCGACGCCCCCGTGCCGGCGCAACGTGCGCGCGGCGCCGGGAATGTCCGGCAAGATCGAGAGCTCGAAGTACATGTCGCCCGCGTGGCTGGCCACGGCGGAGAACACGTCGGGGTGGCGCATCCCGAGCACGAGCGCGCCGAAGCCGCCCGACGACCCGCCGCCGATGGCGCGCGCGTCGCGCTGCGCGACCGTCCGGAAGCGGCGGTCGATCTCCGGGACGAGCTCGCGCACGACGTGCGTCGCGTGGCCGCCGCTCACGGGCGAGTCGAGGTATTGGCTGCCGCCCCAGCGCGTGAAACCATCTGGCGCGACGACGATGGCCTCGCCCATGGCGCCGGCGTGCACGAGCCGGTCGAGCCGCTCGCCGAGGCCGGGCTGCCAGGGGCGGTCGTGGAAGAGCGCTTCGCCCGTGCCCGAGAAGCCGGCCAGCCAGTAGATCACCGGGTAGTGCCGCGTCACCGCGCGCGCGTAAGAAGGCGGCAGCCACACGGCGACGCGCCGGACGGCCGAGTCGCCGAGCGCGTTGCCCGCGAGCGCGCGGCTGTCGACGGTCTCGACGACGACAGTGCCCGGCATGCGCCGGAGCATATCAGGCATATCAGGCTGGATGCGTCGGCACGGCCTCCTCGTCGCGCCGGCGGTTCGCTCGTCCTCGGCCTTCCCGTCGCCGGCCGGCGCGTGGCATAGTGGCGCCCGATTCCGATGCCGCGCGAGCCCCAGCGACGATCTTCGCGGCGAGCCGCGACAGGCAATTTGAGCGCGCCGCTCGTCGCGCGCCTGGGGGCGCTGCTTGTCGCCTCGTCGGCCTTGGTGGGCGTGCCGGCGCTCGCGAAGCCCGGCGCCAAGGCCCAGGTGGCGCCCAAGCTCGACATCAAGTCCTGGACGCTCGCCAATGGACTGCAGGTGCTGTTCCTCGCCGATCACAAGGCGCCCATCGCGACGGTACAGGTCTTCTACCACGTGGGCTCGAAGGACGAGCACGTCGGCATCCGCGGCGTCGCGCACATGTTCGAGCACATGATGTTCAAGGGCTCGGAGCACGTGCCGCCCGAGCAGCACGCGCGCTTGCTCAAGGACGTGGGCGGGCAGACCAACGCCTTCACGACCGAAGACCTCACCGCCTATCACGACACCGTGCCGCCGTCCTACGTCGGCTTCGCGATGCAGCTCGAGGCCGAGCGCATGCGTCACCTCAAGCTCTTCCCCGAGACCATCGACTCCGAGCGCAAGGTCGTCGAGGAGGAAAAACGCCTGCGCATCGACAACAACCCCATCGGCAAGGCCATCGAGCGCTTCCGCCTGCTCGCGTACACCAAGCACCCCTACGCGTGGACCGCCATCGGCACGATCGAGGACCTCGAGAAGGTGCGTCCCGAGGACTGCCAGAAGTTCTACGACGCCTATTACCAGCCCAACAACGCGACGCTCATCGTCGTCGGTGACGTCGGCGAGGCGGAGGCCCGCAAGCTCGCCGAGCAGCACTTCGGCCCCGTGCCGCGTGGCCCCGCGCCGCCGCGCACGAAGGTCGAGGAGCCCGCGCAGACGGCGCTGCGCAAGGACACGCTGACGCTCGAGGTGCAGGTGCCCGTCGTCGTGGGCGGCTATCACGTCCCGCGCGCCGCAGATCCCGACGTGCCCGCGCTCGAGGTCTTGGCCTCCGCGCTCTCGGCCGGGGAGTCGTCGCGTCTGCATCAGCGCCTCGTGCGTCAGGACCGCCTCGCGATCGCGGCCGGTGGCCTGATCGAACCGATGGAGGACGCGGGGCTGTTCATCACCTACGCGGCCTACCTGCCGGCGTCGGATCCCGGCAAGGTCCAGCGGGCGTTGCTCGAAGAGGTGGCGCGCGTGCGCGAGCGCGCCATCTCGCCGGTGGAGCTCGACAAGGCCAAGAACCAGCTGGCGGCCGCCTTCATCTTCGGGCTGCAGACCGTCGACGGCGTCGCGACGGACCTCGGGCAGCACCAGTACGTGCGCGGCGACTGGCGCGACTTCGCCAAGGGCGCCTCGCGCTACCTGGCCGTCACGGCGGCGGACGTCACGCGCGTCGCGCGCAAGTACCTCGTCGACACGAACCTCACGCTGCTGACGCTCGAGCCCACCGCGGGCGGCGCGAGCGCGCCTTCCAAGGGCGGGGAGAAGCCGCGCGAGGCGGGCCAGCCGAGCGATGCGGGCGCGGGCAATGGCAAGGGCAAGGGGGCCGACGGCCCATGACGATGCGCGCCCAGGTCTTTGCGGCGCTCGTCGCGCTCGCGCCGGCGTTCGCGTCGTGCGCGCAGCCGGCCGCCAAGCCGCCCGGGAGCGTCGCCTCGATCGAGGTCGAGTACGAGGACAACGCAAGCGCATCGAAGTCGAAGGTCAAGCCGGCGCCCGAGCTGGCGTACTGGCAGAATCGCAAGGATCTCATCGCCGCGCCCCCGCCGCCGAAGGCGGCCGAGCTCGCGCTGCCCAAGATCGAGCGCTGGAAGCTCGCCAACGGCCTCGACGTCGTCGTCGTGCCGCGCAAGGATCTGCCGGTCGTGAGCTTCGGCGTCGCCATCAAGGCCGGCGGCTACGACGAGGATCGGGCCGCGACGCTGGGCGTCTCCGACTTCACGGCCGCCATGCTGCGCAAGGGCACGACGGGCGGCAAGGGGAAGAAGGCGCGCGGCGCCGACGACATCTCGCGCGCCATCGACTTCGTGGGCGGCGCGCTCGAGGCCCAGGCCGGCCTCGAGAGCTCGTCGGCGAGCTGCTCCGTGCTCGCGAAGGACACGAGCCTCTGCCTGGACCTGCTCTCCGACGTGCTCCTGCGGCCCTCGTTCCCCGAGAAGGAGATGGCCGAGGTGCGCGAGCAGATGATGGCCGGGCTCGCGGCGCGCTTCGACAGTCCCTACGAGCTCGCCGAGGCGCACTTCGACAACCAGCTCTTCGGCGAGAAGAACCCCCGCGGCTGGGTGCTCGAGCCCGAGGACGTCCAGAAGATCACGCGCGCGGCCCTCGTGACGTTCTGGAAGACGTACTACCGTCCGAACAACGCGCTCCTCGCGGTCGCCGGCGACGTCGATCCGGCGCGGCTGCGCGGCGAGCTCGAGAAGGCGTTCGGGACGTGGGCGCGCGGGGACGTGCCGGCGCGACCCGCCTTCAAGATGGCGGCGCTCAAAGCGACGCGCGTGCTCATCGTTGACAAGCCGGATCTGACGCAGACGACGATCCTCCTCGGCCACCGCGGCATTCGCCACGCCGACCCGCTGTGGTTTCCCGCCACGCTCATGAACTACGTGCTGGGCGGCTCCGACTTCTCGTCGCGGCTCATGACCGAGGTGCGCTCGAAGCGAGGCCTCACCTACGGCATCGCCTCGTCCTACGGCGCCTCGCTCTACGACGGCGCGTTCCTCGTGACGGCCTCCACGAAGAACGAGAACGTCTGGCAGGCCCTCGTCGCGGCCGTCGGCGAGATCCGCAAGATGAAGAACGAGGGCCCCACGGCCGACGAGCTCGCGAGGGGCAAGGGCTACTACGCGGGGAGCTATCCCTTCGAGCTGCAGACGGCGGCGGGCGTCGCGGCCGGCGTCGTGGGCGCCGAGCTGCACGGCCTCGGCATCGACTACGTGCGGCAGTTCGCGCTGCGCATGGGGGCCGTCGAGGAGACGCAGGCCAAGGAGGCGGCGGCGACGCTGCTCGATCCCGACAACGTGCTCGTCGTCGTCGTCGGCAAGGGTGACGCCATCGAGCCGCAGATCGCGCCCACGGGCCTGCGCTTCGAGCGCATCAACTTCAAGGACCCCATCAGCCGCGCCACGCGCGCCAAGACGCGAAAGTAGCTCGCCGCGCCCGAGGGACGCCCGAGGCGACCTCAGGCGCGCGCGCGCGGCGTCGGCCGTGGCAGGCCGCGCAACGCCCACCCGACGCCCAGCAGCGCGAGGGCGTAGCCCGAGATCACGTCCGCGACGAAATGTTGCTTGGTCGTGAGCGTCGAAAGCGCCAGGAGGGTCGCCATGAAGAGCGCGACGCGCCCGAGCCGGGGGCGATCGCGGATGAGCAAGATCGAGAGCATGGTCGTGTGCGCGACGTGCAGCGACGGGAAGACGTTGCCGGGGGTGTCGACGCGCTGGACCCACGCCATGAACGCGGCCGAGGGCCCGGAGTAGGGCGGGCGCAGCACGGGCCGCGGGTACTCGGCGCCGATGAGGAGGTGGCAGGCCGCGCCCACGAACATGACGAGCAGGATCGAGCGCGCCGCGCGATCGAACAGCGCGCGGTGACGGAACCCCGCGATCGAGATCAGGAAGACGCAGGCGTAGAGCGGCAGGTAGCACCAGGACGTCCAGGGCCAGAACGGGATGGCGTCGTCCAGCCACGTGCGCAAGAGCTCCGTCGAGCGTGGGATGTGGGCCTGGCCGATCGCGAAGTAGAACGCCGACTGAACGGCGGCGAGGGACAGGCCGAGCGTCCACCTGTACCGCGCGGAGGCGAGCGCGTCGGGGTCCGGCTTGCCGCGCGCGCCTCGGGTCATGAGGCGCTCATGATATGCGACCGTGGGCGAAATATGCGACCGTGGGCGAACTTCAGATAGTCGCCTTCGTGAAAAGCCGGCAACGACGGGTGACAGGCCGCGGCGCCGCGCAGCTCGACGAGCGTGAAGGTGCGGCCCGCTTCGCGCGCGCCGGCGACCACCGTCTCGAGGAAGGCCTCGGCGCGCACGTGGCTGGAGCACGAGGCGGCGCACAAGGTGCCGCCCGGGGCGGTAACGGCAGCGCACAGGCGGTGCAGGCGCGTGTAGGCCCCGAGCGCCGCGGGCAATGCGCGCTCGCTGGGCGCGAAGCTGGGCGGATCGGAGATCACGAGATCGAAGCGCGCGCCCGCGGCGGCCGCGCGCTGGAGGAACGCGAAGGCGTCCTCGGCGTGCAGGTGCGCGCGCGTCGACAGGACCTCGCCCAGGCCGTTGCGCTCGAAGTTTCGGCGCGCGGCCGCCAGGGCGGGCGCGGCGACGTCGACGGTCGTCGTCTCGGCGGCGCCGCCGCGCGCCGCGTAGAGCGAGAACCCGCCCGTGTAGCCGAACAGGTTGAGCACGCGCCGGCCCGCCGCGAGCGTCTCCACGAGCGCGCGGTTGTCGCGCTGGTCGAGGAAGAGGCCGCCCTTCTGGCCGCGCGCCAGATCGACGCCAAAGCGAAGGCCGTTCTCGCGCACCTCGAGCTCGCCGTCGGGCAGGGCGCCCGCCGCCGGGGCTTCGCCCTCGCCGTCACGCTCGATCACCGCAGCGAGCGTCAGGCCGCGCGCGGCGGCGGACGCCGCGAGCCGCGCCGGCAGGTCGTGATAGAAGGCGCGCGCGCCGGCGCCGTCGGCGCGCACGACGGCCACGGCGCCGTAGAGATCGACGTGGACGCCAGGCAGCCGATCGGCCTCGCCGTGAATCCAGCGGAAGGCATCCGTCCGGGAGCGATCGATGAAAGACAGGCGGCGGTCGAGCGCCGCGCCGAGCCGCGCGTCCACGGCGGCGTCGAGATCGTGCCCGACCGCGGGTGTCTCGTCGCTCGTCGCGAGGACGCGCACGGCGATGGGCGAGCGCGCGTCCCAGTAGCCGCGGGCGAGGCTCTTCCGGTCGGCGTCGACGACGAAGACGAGCGCGCCGTCGGCGAGACCATCCGGCGCCGTCAGGGCGTCGCGGTAGATCCACGGGTGGCCGCCCCGGATGGCGCGCGCCAGATTCTTCCGGAGCACGACGCGCGGAAGAGCGGTCCGGGTCGCCTCTCGGGGCGCCCCCGGCGTCATTTCTCGGGGGGCCGATCCGCGATCGGCACGGCCACGGCCACGGGGCGCGCCAGCGTCGAGACGGCCTTGACGCAGGCGAGCACGCGGGCGCCGCCGGGGAACGCGACCTCGACGCGGCCGGGCGCGGGCGCGCCCGTGACGATGCCCGTGCCGAACGACGGGTGGGTCACGCGATCGCCGGCCTCGTAGGCATCCCTGGCCGTGTAGAGGCGGGGCGGCTTGTTCGGGTCGAACGACGGCAGCGGGGCGGGCGTGCCCGCGGCCGAGGGGCGCGCGAAGCGTCGCGGGGGGCCCGAGCGGCGCGCCTCGCGCGGTTGCGTGGCCTCGTCCGCGTCGCTCTCCCGGCGGTACCGGTGATTGCCGCCGCAGCGCTTGCAGACCACCTTGGCGATGCGGTCGCCCATCATGGCCATGACGACGTGCCAGACCTGCCCGCACCGCCCGCACAGCGCCTCGATGTCCTGTCCGACGGCGGGCGCCATCAGCGAGAGTCCCTAGACATGCGCGGGATCCCGGTACTCGCCAAAGACCTCTCGGAAGACTCGACAGATTTCGCCCAGGGTCGCGTCACGGCGAGCCGCTTCTAGCACGTCCTCCATGATGTTGCCGCCGGCGTTTTCGTCGGCGGCGCAGGTGCGGCGCAGGCGGTCGAGGGCGGCGCGCCACGCGGCGTCGTCGCGACGCGCCCGCACGGCGGCGACGCCCTCGCGCTGCTCGCGCTCGGCGGCCATGTCGATCTTCAGCGTCGGGATCGGGTGGGTCGTCGCCGTGACGTGTCGATTGACGCCCACGACGGGCCGCTCGCCCGTGTCGATCTGGCGCTGCGTGCGGTAGGCCGCCTCGGCGATCTCGCGCTGCGGCCAGCCGAGCTCGACGGCGCGCACCATGCCGCCGAGCCGGTCGATGGTCTCGATGAGCTTGGTGGCCTCGGCCTGCATGCGATCGGTGAGCCACTCGACGAAGTAGCTGCCGCCGAGCGGGTCGGCGACCGCGGGCACGCCCGACTCCTCGGCGACGATCTGTTGCGTGCGCAGCGCGAGCGTCGCGGCCTCCTCGGTGGGCAGCGCGAAGGTCTCGTCGTAGCTGTTCGTGTGCAGCGACTGCGTGCCGCCCAGGACGGCCGCCAGGGCCTGCAGCGTCGTGCGCACGACGTTGTTGAGCGGCTGCTGCGCGACGAGCGACACGCCCGCCGTCTGGGCGTGCGCGCGCAGCATCTGCGCGCGCGGGTTCTTCGACCCGAAGCGATCGCGCATGATGTGCGCCCACATGCGGCGCGCCGCGCGCAGCTTGGCGACCTCTTCGAAGAAGTCGCTGTGCGCGTCCCAGAAGAACGACAGGCGCTGCGCGAAGGTGTCGACGTCGAGGCCGGCCGCGCGCCCGAGCTCGACGTAGGCGATGCCGTCGGCCAGCGTGAAGGCCAGCTCCTGCACGGCCGTCGCGCCCGCCTCGCGGATGTGGTAGCCGCTCACGCTGATGGTGTTCCAGCGCGGCATGCGCGCCGTGCAGTAGACGAGCATGTCGCGCACGATGCGCAGGTGCGGGCGCACGCCGCAGATCCACTCCTTCTGCGCGATGAACTCCTTGAGCATGTCGTTCTGCAGCGTGCCGCCCAGCGCCTCGGGCGCGATGCCGCGCCGCTCGGCCACGACGACGTAGAACGCGAGCAGCGCGACCGCGGGCGCGTTGATCGTCATCGACGTCGTGACCTGATCGAGCGCGATGCCGTCGAACAGCCGCTCCATGTCGGCGACCGAGGACACCGACACGCCCTCGCGCCCGACCTCGCCGCGCGCCTGGGCATCGTCGGGGTCGAAGCCCATGAGCGTCGGCATGTCGAAGGCCGTCGAGAGCCCCGTCTGTCCGTGCGCGAGCAGGAACTTGAACCGGCGGTTCGTGTCCCCCGGCGTGCCGAAGCCCGAGAACATGCGCATCGTCCAGGGCTTGCCCCGGTACATGCTCGCGTGCGGGCCGCGCGTGAAGGGGAAGGCGCCGGGATCGCCCAGACGCTCTGCGTAGTCCGCCGCCCGGCGCGCGTCTTCGGGGCGGTAGAGCGGATCGAGGGGCAGCCCCGACTGCGTCTCCCTCATCGTGATGGGCGGCCTCTTCGTTGAGTCGGACATGGCGTGCGGCCCACCCCGAGTCTACTCTGAGCGCAGCGCCACATGCTCCCCAAGCTCGTCCTCTTCGATCTCGACGGCACGCTCGTCGATTCGGCCCCCGACATCGCCGCCGCGCTCAACGCCGCCCTCGCCGAGCTCGGCCAACCCGCGCAGCCGCTGCCGGTCGTCAAGAGCTATGTCGGCGACGGCGCCGCGAAGCTCGTCGAGCGCGCCGCCGCGCCGAGCCCGGACCTCGACCAGGAGCTCCTGCTCGAGCGCTTCAAGGCCCAGTACGCCGCCCACGTCTGCGTGCACACGCGCGTCTATCCGGGCATCCTCGAGACGCTCGAGGGCTTCGCGTCGAGGGGCGCGCCCCTGGCCATCGTCACGAACAAGCCTGGCGACCTCGCCCGCGCGCTCGTGCGCGCCCTGGCGCTCGATCGATACTTCGCGGACGTCGTGGGCGACGGCGACGGCTTCCCGCGCAAGCCCTCGCCCGAGATCGCGCTCGCCGTCTGCGCGCGCCAGGGCGTCGCGGCCCCCGACGCTGTGCTCGTCGGCGACGGTCTCCCCGACGTGCGCCTCGCGCGCGCCGCCGGCTGCCGCGCGGCCGCCGTGACCTGGGGCTACACCTCGCGCGAGATCCTCGTCGCCGAGGCGCCCGACTGGCTGGTCGAGGATCCCCGGGTCCTGCTCGCGCTCCCCCCCGTCTGATGGCGGCTTCACGGGTTGGTACACGAGGGAGAAGGCGCGCGGGCTCAGCCGTCGAACGTCACGCGGCAAATCCTCCACTGCGGGAGCACGGTGGCGCCGAAGCGTTCGTAGAACTTTATTGCCCCGGCGTTCCAGTCGAGGACCGACCATTCGAGGCGGCCGGCGCCGCGGGTCTCGGCGCGGCGCTTGACTTCGGTGAGCAACGCGGCGCCAACGCCGCGCCGCCGGTGGCTCTCGAGCACGAAGAGATCCTCGAGGTAGACGCCGGGCCGCGTGAGGAACGTCGAGTACGTCGTGAAGAAGAGGGCGAAGCCGACCGCAACGCCGTCCTCCTCGGCGAGGATGGCCTCGGCGATGGGACGCTCGCCGAAGAGGTGGCGCGCGAGCTCCTCGGCGCTGCCGGAGACGGTGTGCTCGAGGCGCTCGAATCGGGCGAGCGCCCGGATGAGGTCGAAGAGCGCGTGCTCGTCACCTGAAACCGCGTCGCGAAGGTTCATGACCTTATTGTCGCGCGTCCCGCGCGCTCGACGACCGCGGCGTCTGCCTGGCGCGCCGGCGGGCTGGTTTCGCTGGCAACGGGTAGGCGGCACGCAGCGTGGCGGCGACGGCGCGCAGGGCGGGCGCGAGGGGGGAGGTGGGGCGCCACACGAGGCCCACGGTTCGGAACGCGGCGGGATCGGCGAGGGGACGCACGACGAGGGGCGCGCGCCGGCTCTCCGTGGGGACGGCGAGCGCGGGCAGGAGCGTCACGCCCGCGCCGGCCGCCACCATCTGCGCGAGCGTCGGCAGGCTCGTGGCGCGGAAGCCCAGCTCCTCGGGGCGCGCGCCGCCGCACGCGGCCAGCGCCTGGTCGCGCAGGCAGTGCCCGTCGTCGAGCAGCAGCAAGGGCGCGCCGACGAGCTCCTCGGCCGTCACGGCACCGGTGCGCCGCGCGAGGGCGTGGCCGCGAGGCGCGGCCAGCAGGAATGGATCGCGTCCGAGCGGCTCGCGCGCGAGTTGCCCGAGGTTGGCCTCGAGCGCCACGAGCGCCGCGTCCAGCGTGCCCTCCTCGAGGGCGCCCACGAGCGCGCTGGTCTTGTCTTCGGTCCAGCGCACGTCCAAGCGCGCGTGCCCGCGGCGCAGCGCGCGCACGACGTCGGGAAGCAGGTACGAGGAGATCGTGGGGATGACGCCGACGCGCAGCGTCCCCGCCAACGGGTCCACGAGCCGCCGCCCGGCGTCGGCGAGGTCCTCGGCGTCGGTGAGCACATGGCGCGCCCGCGCCACGAGCGTCTCGCCCGCGGCGGTCAGGAGGACGCGCCGCCGATCGCGCTCGAAGAGACGCGCGCCAAGGGCCTCCTCGAGCTCTCCGAGCTGCGCCGACAGAGACGGCTGCGAGACACCGCAGGTCTCGGCCGCGCGCCGGAAGCTGAGCGTGTCGGCCACGGCCACGGCGTACTGGAGCTGGCGCAGCGTGAAGAGGGGAGGCGGGCGGCGGGGCGTATTCATAGCACGAAACTATGACATGCATAGAAATAATATCTTAGAACTATCAGCCGCCGCGGGCCATCTTGAAGGCCAGGAGGACCGCAATGCTGACCATCACCGAC
>DASZFV010000153.1:0-1575 GCA_035939455.1 Polyangia bacterium | reverse complement strand
TCGAGCCGGGCGTCTTCCTCGCGAGCGAGCGCTTCGAGCTCGTCCTGCGCGGCGCCTGGTACCGGCAGCCGGCGTCGGCGTCGGGGGCGGTCCCCGGCGCGACCGACACGTTCGCGGGCGGCGGCGGCCTGACGTTCTTCGCGCGCGACGCCCACGTCCGCGTCCAGGCCGGTCTCGAGCTGCGGCGCACGCTCGAGGCGCGCTTGCCCGATTCAGGCTGGGCCATCATTCGGGCGACGCTCGTGTTATAGGGATCTTTCGCGAAGGGAGGCAGCATGACGATTCGCGCGCTCGTGATCGCAGCGGCCGTGGCGACGCTCGGCGCCTGCAGCTCGTCCAACCGGGGCGCCGGCCCGGGATCATTCCCCGACGCCGCCGCCGGAGCGGGCGGCGCCGCGGGCCAGAGCAGCGCGGGCGGCAGCCCCCCAGCGATGGGCGCCTCCGGGCAGGGCGCCGCGGGCACGGGCCCCGACGCCTCGAGCGCGAGCGGACCCGGCGACGGCGCGTCGCTCGGGGCGGACGGCGGCGTCACGCCCGACGCGAGCGACGACGACGCGGGCGCCACGGCGTGGCCCGCCGTCACCGACTACGGCGCGCCGGGGCCGTTCACGGTCGCGCGCGACATGAACACGGGGCCGGGCGGCGTCTACGACATCTTTCGCCCGTCGACGCTGGGCGCCGCGAATCGCCGTCACCCCATCGTGAGCTGGGCCAACGGCACGCTCTTCTCGATCGCCGACTACCAGAAGCTGCTCGAGCACTGGGCGTCGCACGGCCTCGTCGTCATCGCGGGCCACACGAGCACGACGGCGGGCGGCGGCACGCACAAGGCCGCCATCGACTGGCTGGTCGCCGAGAACGCGCGGGCCGCGAGCCGCTACTTCGGCGTGCTCGACACGGCGCACGTCGCGGCGAGCGGCCACTCCCAGGGCGGCGGCGCGACGCTCGCCGCGGGCGCGCAGAAGCCCGGCCCGCTCGCGCTCACGACGACGCTGCCCCTCATGCCCATCCTGGCGTACGAGAGCGACACGTCGATCGTCGGCAAGCAGACGGCGCCCATGCTGAACATCAATGCGACGATGGACACGCGCGATCCGTCGGGCGCGGTCGCCATGCTGATCTACACCGCCGCCAAGAGCGAGCTCGTGCAAGCGGCCTTCATAGGCATCCACGAGGACGCGATGACGGCCGCCATGTTCGCGCCGACGCTGGGCTGGTTCCGCTTCCGCCTCATGGGCGATACGCAGGCACGCGCGATGTTCTATCCCCCCGGTACCTGCGGCCTCTGCCGCGACGCCGCTTGGAAGCAGGTCCGCTACCAGAACGTCCCTTGAGCCCCGGCGGCGCGGACCGGTGGCCTGCGCCGCTCGCGTCTGGCTACGCGGCCGTCAGTTGCGCAGCTTCGCGAGGCGGACGATGGGCCGCACGCCGCCCTCGACGGAGAGATCGATCGTCGCGGCGAGCATGAGCGCCGCCTGAACGACGGCCAGGTTGGTGCGCGGGACGACCTCCGCGACGCCGGGCAGCGGCTCGGGCGCGCGGACGACACGCTCGCCGGGGAGATCGGCGAAGAGC
>DASZFV010000152.1:0-1909 GCA_035939455.1 Polyangia bacterium | reverse complement strand
CAAAGGCGCGTGGCGCCACGAACGGCGCGAATTTGTCGGCCAGCTTGAGCGCGTCGGCGTTGCCGCGGAGCTCGCGCGCGGGCGACGGTGGGGGCGGCGGCGTCGGGGCCTCGCCCGCCTTCGCGGCCGGCGTCTTCGTCTTCGCCTCGACGTGCAACTGGATGCCGGGCTCGCCGTCTTCGCTCTGGCGCTCGAGGCCGAGGATGTTGTCGTCGTCCTCGTAGCGGACGCGCGCGACGTCGGCCTTCGAGGCGTCGATGATGGTGACCTCGCCGGGCGCGCGCTCGGGCTCGCGCTGCCACGTCAGGTGCGCCGCGAGGAGACCGGCCACCGCGAGGCCGGCCTGCAGCCCCGCCGATCGGCCCGTCACGACGCCGCCCCCTGCGGGCGAGGGACGGGTGCGCCCGCGTCCTTGCGCCGGCGCCTCGTCGTGACCCAGCCCACGCCGAGCACGACCGCGGGCGCGAGAAAGATCGTCGAGTAGAACCAGGCGGCGTCCTGCTTGCGCGTGTGCGTGATGGGCAGGTCGACCTCGCTCGAGACGAGCCCTTGAAACGCCTCGTCGCCCATGAGCCAGTGCATGGAGTCCAGGGCCAGGAGCTCGTTGCCCGGAGCCTGGATGGCCTCGTCGGCGATCCAGTCGGAGTCGGCGATGACGAAGACGCGCGCGAGGCCCTTGACGACGGCGCCCGAGAGCTCCCAGGCGCGGCGCTCCTCTCCCGGATCTTGCTGGAAATTGTTGTTCTTGTCGGGGAACGTCGCGTGGTGCGCCTTGATGGGCGCGTCGACCTGAATGTCGATGGGCCGGCCCCGCTTGGCGTCGATCCATCCCGCGCCGAGGAAGATCGTGGGCGCGCGCGTGCCGAGCCGCGCCAGCGTCGTCACCGATGGGTGCGACGTGAAGGTCGCCGTCACGATGTTCGTGCGGTCGGCATCGGTGTGCGTGCGCCGGACGAAGGCCTGGTCGTTCGCGAGCGTGACGTCGTGGTACTCGAGCTGGAGCGGGTCGAGGATCTCCTTCATGGCGACGTGGTTCTCGGGATCGAGAGCGATGAGCACGCGACCGCCGTGGTCGATGAACCGGTTGACCGACGCGGACTCGTCGGGGAGGAACGGCCGCTGCGGACCGACGATAAACAGGACCGTGACGTCCTTCGGGACGTCCTGGCCGAGGCCGTCCGCGGCGCCGAAGGTGCGCAGGTCGTAAGATTGGTCAAGCATGAGCTCGCGCAGCTTCATGAGCCCGGCGCGCTTGTCGTTGGCGTCCACGGGCGGCTCCCAGGTCCGTTCGCCGTGCCCCGTCGTGAAGGCGGCGGACCGCGCCTGGCGCGTGAGGTTCATGAGCCGTTGCTGCACCTCCTTGTCGAGCGTGCGCAGCGCGTTTCGGGCCGCCTCGAACTGGACGGGCAAGCCCAGGAGCTCCTGGAGGCGCTCGCACAGGGCGTTTTCCTCGCCGTCGCTGGCGACGAACAAAGTTTCCACGGGGTTTTCGGAGCCGGCGTTGAAAACGGTCAGGCTGCGTTTGACTTCCGCGGCCAGCGTGGCTCCGACCCCGAGGGAGCGGGCGAACAAGAGCGTTTGGCCGCGCAGAATGCCCAGGTCCGCCCAGCGCGGGCCGATCGTGAGAAGCGCTTCCACAACTCCCACCGGCACCTTGCCCTGGCGGGAACGATCAAGGGCGCCGATCACCGCGGAGGGGCGCGGCGTCACCGCCAGGAGCTTCATCCCCAGCCCACGGCACAGTCCCTGGAGGCTGTTGACCACCTCTTTGCGGACGACGACGGCCAGCGCGTGCCGCTCGCCCGAGCCGGTGCCGTTCCCCATCGGCGTGTAATCGATGATCGAGTCCTCGGGAGACTCGGTAAGTTCCTTGGCGGCCTGGAAGCGCACGATGGCCGGCTCCTCCGAG
>DASZFV010000151.1:0-6209 GCA_035939455.1 Polyangia bacterium | reverse complement strand
CTCGATGCCGACGAGCGCGACGGCCCGGCCATCGCCGTCGGACCACAGCTGAGCGAGCGCCTGCACGCGCCCGACGGACGCGCCGTCGAGCGCCTCGAGCGCGACCGGCCGCAGCGCCGACGCGCCGATCTCGAGCAGGAGCCCGTGCGCGTCGGCAAGCGTCTGACAGGGCAGCGCCCACAGCGCCGACACCTCGGGCCGCGCGCTGACCCGGAAGTGCGCCTCGACGATCACGCCCAGCGAGCCGAAGGCGCCGACCTGCGGGCGGTGCAGATCGTAACCGCTGACGTTCTTGACGACGCGGCCGCCCGACTTCGTGACCTGGCCCTGCGCCCCCACGACGCGCACGCCGAGCACGAGATCGCGGCTCGTGCCGTAGCCGAGCCGGCGCGGGCCCGAGCTGTTCGTCGCGAGGACGCCGCCGATGGTCGCGTCGGCGAAAGGCGAATCGAGCGGCAGCCACTGGTCGTGGGCCGCGAGCGCCGCCTGGACGTCGCGCAGGCGCGCCCCCGCCTCGACGCTGAGGATCATGTCGGCCACCTCGTGCGCCGTGACGCGCGCGAGGCGGCGCAACGACACGCGCCTTGCCTCGGCCGGCGCCGCGGGCCCGAAGTGCCGCTTCGTGCCGCCGCCCTCGGTGACGAGCGCACCTCCGCCCCGCCCCGCCTCCTCGATCAACCCGGCGAGCTCCGCCTCGGTCGAAGGGGCCAACGGCATCATGAACGTCTCGGCCGTCATCGTCAGTGTCCGAGCGGCAGCTTGCGCCTCGCCTCGCCCGTCTCGACGCACCGGCCGGGCGCCGGGATGACCTTGCCCGGGTTGCAGAGATTCCTGGGGCTGAACAGCGCACGCAAGCGGCGCATCTCGGCGAGGTCCGCCTCACTGTAGAGCGAGCCCATGTAGCCGAGCTTCTCGAGGCCGATGCCGTGCTCGCCCGACAGCGCGCCGCCGACCGCGATGACGAGCGCGAGGATCTCGTCGCTGACCGCGCGCACGCGCTCCATGACTCCCGCTTCGCGCTCGTCGTAGAGCACAATCGGGTGCAGGTTGCCGTCGCCCGCGTGGAAGACGTTGGCGATGATGAGCCCGTGCCGCGCCGACACGCGCGCGATCGCCTCAAGCACCTCGGGTAGCTTCGTCCGCGGGATCACGCCGTCCTGGAGGTACGAATTCGGCGCGACGCGGCCAAGCGCGCCGAAGGCCTGCTTGCGGCCCCGCCAAAACTTCGCGCTCTCGGCGTCGTCGTGCGCGAGCCGGACCTCGCGCACCCCCGCCGCACGGCACGCCTCGAGCACGCGCAGCGCCTGTGGCTCGACGTCGTCGGCCAAGCCGTCGACCTCGATGAGGAGGACGGCCGCGGCGTCGAGGGGGAAGCCGGCGTGGATATGGGCCTCGACCGCCCGCAGCGTGGTCTGGTCGATGAGCTCGAGCGCCGCCGGCGTGATGCCGCGCTCGAGGATCTTCGTCACGACGCGACAGGCGTCGCCGACGGAGTCGAAGATCGCGAGCACGGTCTTGACGGCCTCGGGCACGGGCGTGAGCCGCACGAGGATCTTCGTGGCGATGCCGAAGGTCCCCTCGGAGCCGACGAAGGCCGAGACGAAGTCGTAGCCGGGCGCGTCCGCGGCGGCCGCGCCGAGCTCGACGATCGCGCCGTCTGGTAAGACGACCTCGAGCGCGAGGACGTGGTTCGTCGTGACGCCGTACTTGAGGGTGTGCGGGCCGCCGCTGTTCTCGGCGACGTTGCCGCCGATCGTGCACGCGTTCTGGCTCGACGGATCGGGCGCGTAGTGAAGGCCGTGGCGCGCGACGGCGCGCGACAGGTGCGCGTTGACGACGCCCGGCTCGACCCAGGCTTGCCGGTTCGCGACGTCGATCTCGAGGATGCGCCCCATGCGCGCCGTTGAGATCAACACGCTTCCGCGTGCCACGGCCCCGCCCGACAACCCCGTGCCGGCCCCGCGCGGCAGGAACGGCACGCCGCGCGCCGCGCAGGCCTTGACGGCCGCACACACCTCGTCCGTCGTCTCAGGGAAGACGAGCGCGAGCGGTTGGCCCCGGTCGAACCGCTGGGCGTCGCACTCGTAGACGAAGAGCTCGTCGGCGTGGCTCAGGAGGCGCTCGCCGGGGAAGAGGGCCCGAAGGTCGGCCACGAGCGCGCGCAAGACGGCCTCTGGCGGCGCGCGGAAGACGCCCGCGCCGCTCTTTTCGATGGCGACCGCGTCACCGATCATGCTGGGCATCGACTGGGGGCCGGGCGCGTCAGTTGGCCGGGGGCGCCCCCAGAGTCTTGGGCGCCATCCAGTAGACGTTGCCGCTCTGGTCGTCGGCGATGAACATCCGCCCCTCGGACGAAAAGACGATGTCACTCGGACGATCGAGGATCGAGCCGCCCGGGCCGAAGCCGCCTTGGAAGAGCTGCCAGTCCTGAACCGGTGCGTGCGTCGTGGGATCGGTCGCGGCGTAGACGATGCCCGCCCCCTGCCACGAGGGCGTCGAGTAGGCGCTGCCGTGCAGGGCGACGAACACGGCGCTCTGGTACGGCGCGGGCCAATTGCCCGGCTCCCAGTCGAATCCGAACGGCGTATCGGACAACGTGAACGAGGCATCCTCCTTCGTGACGTCGTTGCACATCGCTGCCATCGCCGGACCCATCGTGGTCGGCGTTCCCTTCGTGTAGCAGCACGGAAAGCCGTAGTTCGTATTCGGGCGCAGCATGAGCATCTTCTCCGTCGCGCCCGTCTGGAGATCCTCTCCGAGCTCCATGGCCGCGCAGACCTCGTCGGTGCGGTGGCAGCGCAGGTACATCGGGTTGCGGAATCCCACCGCGATGGGCTGCAGGCCGCCGGCTGCTCCCACGGAGCTCACCTCGCCGCCCGTCGACGTGCCGCCGCACGAGGCATAGGCTCCGCGCGACGCCAGGAGTTGTCCGCCGACCGATCGCGCGAGGCCGTGCGTCCAGCGCCCACCGGTCCCGAACTGCGCCGGGAGCTTGAGGTCCTCGGGCATCCCGTCGGCGGCGCGCTGGCCGTCCTTGTAGGCGATCCGCCAGACCGAGGCCTGGGTCGTGAAGTAAAGATAGCCGCCGCCGAGCGCGAGGCCGTGAACGTCTCCCAGGCTCGTCGAAGCGTCGATCTGCGTGAGGAACATGTGCTCCTCCGCGACGCCGTCGTGGTCGTCGTCCGAGAGGAGCACGATGGCGCCCGGTCCGCCACGCGCGCCGCCCGCGGTGTCACGGGACGGGCCGGCCACGAAGAGGTCGCCGTTGGGCGCGAGGACCAGGGCGCGCGCCTCGCCAACTGACGCGTAGTGCTTGAGGCAGAAGCCGCCCGCGGCCGTCGCGCCGCTCACGTCCGTACCACGCCCGCACCACATCGGGTCCGTCGAGTTGGCGTCCGAGGAGCCGGCGTCGGGCAGCGACGACGTCGTGAGACCCGGGCTCGAGCACGCGGCGAGCGAGGTCGCGACGAGGAATCCGGCCAGCCCTCTTCGGGGAAATACCTTCATCCGAGCATATTAAGCGATGACCGAGAGCGCGGCGAGCGCGCTCTCGGCCATTTCCGGAGGACCGCTTACGCGCGGCGGCGGCGGCGAACGAGACGCCCCACGACGAGCGCGAGGCCCACGAGCGCCCCGAAGCCGCCCGAGGTCGAGGATGCGACGGAGCAGCCGCTGCTGCTGCTGGCCGGCTTCGTGCCGCCGTCGGTGCCAGAACCAGCAGCCCCGGTCGTGCCTCCTGCGCCAGAACCGGCCGTCCCAGTCGATCCCGCGGCGCCGCTCGCGGGGGCGTCCGACGCCTTCGTGAACGTGCAGTAAGGGGCCGTGCACTTTGCACCTTGGCCCATGCACTTACAATCAGTGTCGACCGTGCACCACCCGTCGCTGCCCTTCGCAGCGGTACCCGCCGGCTTGCACGTCATTGCAGCGTTGTAGTCACACACGTCCCCGCCGCACGCCGGGGTCGCCACGCAGTCGACATCGTTCGTACAGGTGGCCGGATTCGAGGCGGCGCGCGCCGCGCCCGCTCCGGCGAGAAGCAGAACTCCTGCGATAACGAGGGAGTGAAGCAATTTGGCACCAGCATTCATGACGTTCCTCCAGGAAAGTTGGAAAACGCCAGACCATACCCCATGTCCGGCGCCGCCGCGCAAATCTGAACGGGAGAACCTTCAGGAGGCGGACGGGCCGGCGTCGGGCAGCAGATCGGCGAAGACGAACCCGTCGCGCTCGACGACCTCGCCGTTCCGCACGGGCACGGGACACCTGAACATCGGTCCCGCGTACGCGAACGAGTGGAACTCGCCGCGCTCGCCGCACGGGTCGACGCCGGGCGGCAAGTCCGCGAGCAGGGCTGCATCGAGCTCGCGCCCCGCGAAGGCCGCCGGCAGCTGGCGCGGATCGACGCACGTGAGCCGCGCTCGCAGACCGCCCTCGATCATCCGGCGCGCGAGGGCGTCGGTCGGCTCGCCCCACAGGGGGAAGGCGGGGCGCAGGCCCGTGTCGGCCATGCGCTCCTCGCGATAACGGCGCACGTCCTCGAGGAACAGGTCGCCGAAGGCGACGATCGTGACGCCCGCGCTCGCGGCCGCCGCGAGGGCGCCGCCCATGGCGGCCTCGTACTGAGCGTTGCTGCACGGCCAGGGCAGCGGCACCGTCGTCACGGGCAGGTCGGCCGCCTCGGCTTGCGCGCGCAGGAGCTCGGCCCGCACGGCGTGCATCGCCACCCTATCGAAGGCCTCGTTGAGCGTCGTGAGGAGACCGACGACCTCGACCTCGCCCCGCTGCCGCAGCACGTGCAACGCCCAGGCGCTGTCCTTGCCGCTGCTCCAGGCGAGCAACGCCTTCTCCCTCACGGGCTCCCGCCAATCTGGCTCGTCTGGCCGTCGAGCACGTTCAGCACCGTGCTCACGGACGCGCCGGCCCTCCGCGCCACGTCCGAGATCTTGAGCTCGGCCACGAAGGGCAGCCTAGCTGATTTCAAGGTTGGTCGGGCGGGGGGCGGCTGGACCTGGCGCGAGGGCGGGCACTTTGCTCTATTGCGCCCGGACGCCCAGCGCCGCGGCGAGCCGGGGCAACACGTCGCCGGCGCGCGCCGCGAGCCGCACCTCGGCCAGCTCGTCGGCGCGCGTGGGGCCCTCGTTGACGAGCGCCACGGGCAGGCCGAGCTCGTGCGCGCGGCGGGCGAACCGAAAGCCCGAGTAGACGGCCAATGACGAGCCGACGACGAGCAGCGCCCCCGCGGCGCCGAGGAGGGACCATGCCCGGCTCATCGTGGCCTCGCCGACGGTGCCGCCGAAAAACACGACGTCGGGCTTGAGGACGCCGCCGCATCGCCCGCAAGGCACGACGCGGAAGGCGGTCACGGCCTCGTCGGGCAGGTCGGCGTCGCCGTCGGGCGTGGGCGCGGCGGCGCACGCGAGCCAGCCGGGATTCTCGACGACGAGGCGCTCGTGAACGGCGGCGCGCGGCTCGACCTGACCGCAAACGAGGCAACGCACGTCGGCGAGCGCGCCGTGGAGCTCGACGACGCGGCGGCTGCCCGCCGCGTGATGCAGGCGGTCCACGTTTTGGGTGATGACCCCGGCGAGCTTACCGGCAGATTCCATCGCGGCGAGCGCGTGGTGCGCCGCGTTGGGCCGCGCGCCCGAGAAGCGCGCCCAGCCCACGGTCGCGCGCGCCCAATAGCGCTGGCGGACCTCGGCGCGGCGGATGTAAGCGTCGTGCTGGATGGGGTTGGGCGGCCCCGCGCGCCCCTGCCCTCGATAATCGGGAATTCCTGACTCCGTGCTGCAGCCGGCGCCTGTGAGCGCAACGAAGCGGCGGCCGGCCAGGAGGTCGACCAGCGGACCGAGAGCAGCATCCACGGAAGGCGTCGTCAATGGAAGCCCCTATTTTTACCGGACGCCACAACGTTGCAACCCGGATCGCGGGATGGTGGTAATCTGCGCCGCATGATCGATCACGTGAGCGTTCGTGTTCAGGATTTTCCGAGGCTGCTGGCCTTCTACCGCGACGCGCTCGCGCCGATTGGATACTCGGTCATCATGGAGTATCCCGGCGCGGTCGGGCTCGGCGCCCAGGGCAAGCCTGACCTGTGGCTCATGCAGACGGAGCAAGCGGTCAACCCGACCCACGTCGCGCTGAGCTCCGCGCGTCGCGATCTCATCGACGCCTTCCACGCCGCGGGCCTGGCCGCCGGCGGCACCGAC
>DASZFV010000150.1:0-7917 GCA_035939455.1 Polyangia bacterium | reverse complement strand
TCGCAAAAGGGCCTTCGCCCCTCTCGCGGGCTCTCCCCTTTTCGTAAGGCGGGCCGGCCCAGCAGAGCTGGGCCTTCCGTCTAGGAACGCGCTCGCTTTGCTCGCTCTGGCTCATCAGCGTCGGAGTGAGCGCAGCGAACGAGTGTCCCGCCTGCGTCGATTGTCGGCTCGAGGGATCTACGAGAGACTGCGGAGATCATGAATCGACGAGGGTTCGTCAGGACGCTGCGTGACGGGGTGAGCAGCAGCTTCCTCGTGGGAGGGCTCGGCGGAGCGGTCGTCGGGGGCGGAGCCGTCGGTGCTTACGCTGCCAAGAAGCGCGAGGAGCGGACCGGCAAATGGTCCTACGCGCAGCAGGGCGAGGACCTCGTGGTCGAGAACGTTCTCGACGCGATCGGCGTCAAGGGGCCGATCACCTACCTGGACGTCGGCGCGTTCGATCCCGTGCTCGACAGCAACACCTTCGCCTTCTACGAGGCGGGCGGTCACGGCCTCCTCGTCGAGCCCAACCCTGCCAAGATCGACCGGCTGAGGAACGTGCGGCCGCGCGACAAGACGCTCAACGTCGGCGTCGGTCTGTCCGCCGAGCCTACGACCGGCGACTACTACGTGATCGGCGGGCCGAGCGCTGGGCTCCTCAACACCTTCTCGAAGGAAGACGCCGAGGACGTTCAGACCAAGAGTCACGGCCAGCATTTCATCGAGAAGGTCCTGAAGCTGCCGCTCGTGAACATCAACACGCTCATGCGAGAGCAATTGGCGGGCGCGCCCACCTTTTTGTCCATCGACACCGAGGGGCTGGACCTTGGCATCCTCAAGACGATGGACTTCGACCGCTACCGTCCTGACGTCATCTGCGTCGAGACCATGGAGGTCGGCGGTGATGCCGTCAGCGTGGACATCCTGCGCTTGCTCGAATCGAAGCGCTATTCCGCGCGCGGCGCGACGTTCGTGAACACGATCTTCGTCGACGATCGCCACCTCTCCCAGCCAGGCCCGCTGACCGCCCCCCCGCGATCGAAGACGTAGCCGCGCGCGGACTTCGCGCGCGGACTTCGATCCTCAGGCGAGGGCGCGCAAACCTTCGGGATCGGCGAGGATGACCTTGCGGCCTTCCGTCTGGATCAGGCCCTTGCGCTTGAACTGCGAGAGCGTGAGCGACACCGTCTCGCGCGTCGAGCCGATGAGGTTCGCCATCTCCTGGTGCGTGATCTTGAGCCCCACGACGAGCCCCCGCGCGTCGGCGATGCCGTGCTCGGCGCCCAGGCTGAGCAGCAGCTCGGCGAGCTTCGAGCCCACGTCCTTGAAGATGAGCTGCTCGACGCGCGTCTCGAGATCCTTGCGGCGCGCGATGAGCGCGCGCGCGAACTTGTAGGCCGTCGTGCCGTTTGTGCGCAGCAGCTGATCGAGCAGCTCCCGATCGACCTCCACCGTGACCGAGGCGTCCATGGCCTCCGCCATCTCCTCGCGCGGGCCGCCCTCGAGCAGGCACGGCTCTCCGAAGAAATCGCCCTCGGCGCGATAGGCGAGCGTCAGCTCCTTCCCGTCGCGCGTGACCTTCGAGATCTTGATGCGGCCGCTCGTGAGGAAGTGAACGGCCTGCGCGCGATCGCCGGGGAGATAGATGACCTGGCGCGGTCGATAGGTGCCGATCTTGATGTTCGGCGCCAGGGCCGCGAGCGCCTCGCCAGGGATGTCGGACAGCACGTCGCACTTTTTGATCAGGCCGAGCGCGCGCTTGTCTTCACCGTTTGTCATCGTAACTTCACCCACACTGTGGGTTTTATCAGTACCCAGCGCTCCGAACAACAATCGTGAACTGCGCTACACGGCGGGCGCCCTCGGCTTCTTGCCGCGCACGAGCATGGCCCCCGCAGCAAAGACGGCGATCCCGGCGGCGAACAGGCTGATTTGCGCGCGGCGGCTCATCTCGCCCGCCGAGCCGACGGCCCCCTCCTGGACGAGGACGATGAGACAAGCATTATTGACGAAGTGCGCGAGCATCGCCGGCACGATGGAGTCGGCCTCGAGCGCGATGAGCGACAGCGCGACGCCGAGCAGACCCGTGGGCAGGAGCCGCCAGAG
Source organism: Polyangia bacterium (assembly GCA_035939455.1). GTDB lineage: Bacteria > Myxococcota_A > Polyangia > Fen-1088 > Fen-1088 > DASZFV01. The sequence goes on along the minus strand of DASZFV010000150.1, from coordinate 5,832 downwards.
GTCGACGTGAAAGAGGCCGAAGAGCGTCCCCGTGAGGACCGCGGAGGTCAGCCGCGGCAGCTTGGCGGCGAAGCCGCGCAGGATGACGCCTCGGAACAGCGCCTCTTCGCACACGGCCGGCGTGAGGGCCACGAGCGCGAGCGTGGGCGCGAGCCCGCGGCCGCCCTGGGGCGCGACCAGCCGGCGGAGGCTCTCGACGAGCTCGGGCGGCGCCGGGGCGAGCCACTCGGCGAGGAGGCCGATGACGGCCCACGCCGAGGCCCCGACGAGAAACGCGCCCGCGAGGACGCGCGCGGGCACGCGCCGCACGCGCAGGACGTCGACGAGGCGCTGGCCCGTGCCGCGCGCGTAGAGCACGACGAGACCGAGGAGGCCGACCCACTCGGACAGTACGAGACCGGGGACGAGGCGCCAGGACTGCAGCGGGATGAAGACGAAGAAGAGCAAGACGTAGCCGAGGCCGAAGACCGCGAGCGCGTGTCCCGGCGTGGGCGTCGAAGCGAGCACCGAGGCGCCCGCGACGGCCTCGCCGCCGGTGCGCGGGGCGTCGTCGCGGCCCCGGATCGACAGCAGCCGACGCACCCAGGCGCCGAGCGGCAGCGTGCCCTCGTCCGCCGCGAGGAGGCGCTCGGAGTCGTAGAGGCGCGCGGCGAGCGTGAGCGCGAGCGCCCCGAAAGCGAGGGTGCTCGCGACGACGAGGAGCGCCGCGCCGGCCGTGGCCTTGCCGAGGATGAGATCGCGCGCGAGCAGCGTGACATTGACGCCGGGCACGAGCGCCGCCGCGGCCGTGAGGTCCCAGTCCCCGAGGCCCGCGATGAGCGACGGCGTAAAGCACAAGAAGTAGACGGGCGTCAGCAGCGTCTGCGCCTCCTTGAAGCTCCGCGCCATGGCGCCGATCGCCACCATGACGGCCGCGAACAGGAAGGCCGCCGGCACGACGACGATCAGCGTCGAGGCGGCGCGCGTCCAAGGGATCGCCACGGGCGTCGTCGCGCCCACGAGGCGGATGCCCTCGACCATCGTGAGCGACATCGAGGTCATGTTGAGCAGACCCGTGATCGTCGAGAGCGTCGCCACGGCGATGACCTTGCCCGTCATGAGATCGAACCGGCCCACGGGCGCGGAGAGGATCGTCTCGAGCGTGCCGCGCTCGCGCTCGCCGGCGGTGATGTCGATGGCCGGATAGAACGCGCCCAACATGATCATGACGACGACGATGAGCGGCAGCAGCTTCGAGAGCACGTAGCCGCCCACGCGCGCGCGCGGCGCGACGCTCTGATCCTCGAGCGAGAAGAGGGGGGTGCAGCCCGGCGCGAGGACGCCGCCCAGCGCCGCGCCCACGCGATCGTGCGCCTGGCGGGACTCGTCGCGGGCCTCGTCGTAGACGAGGCGGACGCGCGCCTCGCCGCGCGGGCCCGCCTCGACCTCGGCGACGGCGTCGAGCGCGCCCGCCTCGACGGCGGCGCGGTCGGCGGCCGCGTCGGCGCGGCTGACGCCCGCGACCACGCCCGCGTCGAACTCCCGAGCGTCCGCCCGCAGGCGCGCGCGCACGGCCTCGGCGGCCGCGAGGGGGCCGACGACGGCGACGCGCGAGCGGCGCGCCTGGCCGCGCGCCGTGTGGCTCGACATGACCTGCGCCATGAGCAGCGACACGAGCGGGTAGACGACGAGCGGGAAGAGCACCATCACGACGAGGGTGCGGCGATCGCGCAGCGTCTCGCGGAGCTCCTTGGCGGCGACGAGGGCGACGTCTGACAGCTTCACGGCGCCGCCTCGGGCGCGGGCGCGCGCGGCGCGGCCGGCAGCGCGGCCACGAGGCGCAGAAACGCCTCCTCGAGGCTGCTCGCGCCGCCGGCGCGCGCGCGCAGCTCGGCGGGGCTGCCCTCGGCGATGAGCCGCCCCTCGTGCAGAAGGCCGATGCGGTTGCAGAGGAGCTCCGCCTCGGCGAGGTAGTGCGTCGAGAAGATCACGGCCTTGCCGCGGTCGCGCTCGCCGCGCACGAAGTCGCGCAGGAAGCGCGAGGCGAGCACGTCGAGGCCGACCGTCGGCTCGTCGAGGATGAGCACGGCCGGGTCGTGCAGGACGGCGCGCGCCACCGAGAGGCGTTGGCGCTGTCCCGTCGAGAGCGCCTCGCAGCGTCGGTCCAGGAAGGGCCCGAGATCGAGCCCGCGCGCGAGCAGCGCCGTGCGCGCGGCGATGTCGGCGTCGGACATTCCGTGCAGGCGGCCGAAGTAACGCAGAAGCTCGCGGCCCGTGAGACGCGCGTAGAGCCCGGTCGAGCCCGTGAGGAACCCGAGCTGGCGCCGCGCGCCCTGCGGGTCACGCGCGACGTCGACGCCCGCGAGCTCGGCGCGGCCCTCCGTGGGCACGAGGATGGCCGCGAGCACGCGCAGCGTCGTGGTCTTGCCGGCGCCGTTCGGGCCCAGCAGGCCGTAGATCTCGCCGGGCGCTACGCTGAACGACAGATCGTCGACGGCGACCGCCGCGCCGAAGCGCTTCGTGAGGTGGAGGACGGCGACGCCGGAGGAGCTCTTCATGGGGCGCAGCACGGGCGGCGCACCGGAGCTTGGACCATTAACAGTCGTTGTTGAAGCACACTTCGATGGGGGCCGCCGCCGGCAGCGCGAAGGTGCGGGCCGTGCAGGCTGTGGGCGAGACGGTGTCGGTGGCCTTGTCGTAGGTGCCCGTGCAGTTCGGCATCGGCCCCGCGTTCGCGGGCGGCGCGGCGCACCAGCCCATCTTGTCGTTGTAGTCGACCCACACGCGGATGGGCATTGAGGTGCTGAGGTTGCCGTTCAGGTCGGCCGTCGCGACGGCGACGCAGCGCCAGCCGCCCTGCGGGACATTGTTGGCGAGGGTGTCGAGCTGGCTTCCAAAGCAGTACCTCGGGTCGTCGGGCGCGATGGGCTCGACGGCCCAGATGGCCGGCAGGCCGCCCGCGTAGCTGATGGCGACCGTCGGCTGCTCGACGTGGCAGATGTTCGCGGGCGGATTGAGGTCCATGCCGGGCAAGCAGGCGAGCCCGCCGGGGAGGCTCGGGTCGGGCGTGAAGTTGCCCGCGCCGGCGGGCGGCACGGGCCGCATGCGGATCTTGAGGACCTGGCGCGGCGCCCCCGTGAGCGGCATCGTCGTCGGGACGAGCTTGGGGTTGATGACGTCGCAATTTCCGTCGCCGTCATCGTCGACGACGAGGGGTTGCGAGGTGTCAGCCAGCACGTACGCCGCCGTGACGGCCGGATCGACGCCCGAGATGGGATCCTGTTTGAGGCCGGTCGCGTGGTTGCCGGTGTCCTGGATGCGCGCGCGCAGATCGAACAGCTGGGGGACCAGGCAGCCGTCGTCGGGGGCATCGCCCGAGATGAGGTTGTTGCTGAGGGGATCGAAGGCGAACGAGCAGCGCAGGCCGTCGGCGAGCTTGCTGACGCGGATCTCCGGCGGCACGAGGTCGGCGATGGGCGGCAGGTTGTCGACGGCGATCTCGTAGGCGAGCGCCGTCTCGTTCCCGAGCGCGTCGGCCGCGCGGAACGAGACCGTGGGCCGCACGATGCACAGGCTCTGGCTGGGCGGCAGCTTGCACGGCGTGAGGAGCTTGGTGTCGAAGAGCGCGCTGAAGGCGCCCGTCTGATCGAGCGTGAGCGGCAGCTTGAACTGGGGATTCGCCTGGTCGCCGATGAGGACCTGCAGCGTCGAGGTGTCGAGGCCCGCGCCGTCGGAGATGTTGGCCGCGAGGCGGATGACCTGGCCCACGATCGAGCCAGGCGCCGGCAGGGACATCGTGATGTCGGGCCCCGTGACGTCGACGTTGAAGACGAACTTGATGTCGGTCGCCGTGCCCCTGGCGTCCTTGGCCGAGATCTCGAAGACCTGGTCCCCCGTGAGCGCGACGGGCATCCCGAGATCGAAGACCGCGCGGTATTCGTTGGCGGGTCCGGCGGGCTGCAGCGTGATCGGGCTCGCGGCGATCGAGCCCCCGATCGCCGAGGCCGGGCCGTACATGCCCGGGTCGATGATGGCCTGGACGATGATGCTGCCCTTGTAGTGGTGGCCGGGGATGGGCGAGAGCACCGTGATCGTCGGGCCGCCGTCGATCTTGACGCTCACGGATTTCGAGCCCTGGAGGTTGGTCGAGCTGCGCGCCGTCACGGTGAGCGTGTAGTCCCCCGAGGCGAGCCCCGCGAGCGAGAGCTTGCCGGTAAAGAGGTTGTCGCCCGAAGGCCCCACGAGCGGCGCCGCGCTCGAGCCGCCGAGGCCGACGAGCGACACGCGCACCGTCGACGGATCGACGAGATCCGTGCCGTCCTTGATAGTGACCCTGGCGCTGACGTCGGCGGGCGCGTTGACGCTGAGGATCGTGCCGTCGGCCGGCGACTCGATCGCGATCTCGACGGTCCCGCTGGGCACGCCCGCGTCCACCGCCCCCCCGAAGCCTCCGATGAAGCCCGCGAGGCCACCGCCGATGAGGCCGCCGCCGATCCCGGCCGTCCCCGTCGCCGCGGCGTCGGTGCTCGGGTTGTACATCGGGTACGGGCCGGCGTTCTTGTTTCCGCAGGCCGCGAGGGCGCCCGCGACGAACAGCGAAGCGACGAGCGCGCCCCGCGCCGGCGAAGGCCTTCGAATGGGCGCGCTCACTTCGACGCGACCACCGACGGGCAGGCGAGCTGCCCCGCCGATTCGCAGCAGCCGACGCTTTGGTCTTGCCCGATGTTGCACGCCGACCCCGTCGCGGCCGCGACGGGACAGGCGCCCTGATCGACGACGAGGCACCCGTCGCAAAGCTCGATCGGGTACCTGAAAGCGTCGGACCGCACGGTGCCGACGAGCGTGCTTCCCCGCGCGTGCACCGTCGCCAACAGCCAGAAGTGATTCGTTGCCGTCAGGACGTTCATCGCCCCGATCTTGCGCACGAGATCGCCGGGAACGACGCCGACGCTCGAGGCCGTGTTCCCGCCGCCCGACGCCACCGAGCCCGACGTCAGCGTGCTGAACTCGACGAGAGGATCGGCGGGCGCGCCCGCCGGCCGCAGCGTGTTGTTGAAGAGATCCGTGATGGCGCCGGGCGGCGAATTGGCCGGCAGGCTGACGTCGACGTCGAAGCCCGAGATCGCGATGCGATTCGCGTCGACGGTCTGGCCACCGGTGGGCGCCGGGAAATCGTTCTGGAGGACCGGGAAGAGTTGATAGCCGTCCGAGAGGTGCACGTCGAGGACGCCCTCGCCGCGGTAGATGGTGCCGAGCCCGGCGGGGATCGTGCAGTCGGCGTTCGGAACCTGGTTCTGAACGATGATGAACTCTCCCGGAGGCGTCCCCGAGCATGCGGTGAAGAACAACGAGAGCGCTCCGAGCACGGTCCACCCTGCGACGGTCGTCTGCCTGATCATCGGTGTATCGCGCTCCAAAGTGGTCGAGACGGGTGGAACGGAGAACGGTGCCGACAACAACTTATCAGAGTCGATTTCGCTCCGTGACAAACTTTCGGCGTCCGACCACGCCACACATGTCGGAGAACATGCCGCAAATCGCAGGCGGGCGGATGGAATGAAGTTGACGCTGGCGGGAATCGCCCGCTCAATAAAGCTGTGATGCAGCTCGAGCGCCTGGTGCGGGACGACTCCGCGGCGACCGCAGTGGAATACAGCCTGATTCTCGGCGGGATCGCGGCCGCTATCATCGTCATGATTTACGTTTTCGGCGGCAAGGTTAACAACCTTTACGACAACACGCAGTCACATTGGCCGTGACGCTGTTGACCAATTTCCCGCCGCCGCAATGGGTCCCTCAAGTCCCCGCGCGGCCGCCCGATGATGTCTGTTGTGAGTTCCCTTTCCCTTTTTT
>DASZFV010000149.1:0-2329 GCA_035939455.1 Polyangia bacterium | reverse complement strand
TCGCGCCCTGGGCCGCGCTCCGCGGCGTCACGATGCACGTCTCGGATGGCGGTGACGGCGACGCCGTCGCGACCGGCGATGCCGACCGGCTCGCGCGCGCCGTCGACAACCTGCTGCGCAACGCCATCGAGGCCTCGCCGGGCGGCGACGTCGTCGCCGTCGAGGTCAGGGCCGACCGCGAGCAAGTGCGCCTCCGCGTCCTCGATCGTGGCAGCGGCTTCCCGCAGGGGAAGGCCGGCGAGCTCTTCGAGCCCTTCTTCACGACGAAGGCGGATGGCACGGGCCTCGGCCTCGCGATCTCGCGCGCCATCGCGCAGGCGCACGGCGGCGAGGTCGCCTACTCGCGCGAGGGCGACGTGACGCGCTTCGAGCTCATGCTGCCGCGCGACGGCGGCGCCGACGCGGCCCCGACCCGCGAGGCGCGCGCGTGAACCGCGTCCTCATCGTCGAGGACGAGGCCGGCCTGCGCCAAGGCCTCGTCGACGTCATCGTCTCCATGGGCCTCGAGGCCCTGGCCGTGCCGGGTCTCGCCGAGGCGCGCCAGGCGTTCGCGCGCGGCGGGGGCGCCGCGCTCGCGCCCGTCGACTGCCTGCTCCTCGACATTCGCCTGCGCGACGGCGACGGCCTCGATTTCCTGCGCGAGCTTCGCGCGGGACCGGCGCGCGACGTCCCCGTGATCGTGACGACGGCGTACGGCGACAGCGAACGCACGATCCGCGCCATGCGCGACGGCGCCTTCGACTACCTCACGAAGCCGTTCGATCTGCCCACGCTGCGCGCCGCCGTCGACCGCGCCGTCAAGCAGCGCGCCCTGGCGCGGGCCGCGGCGCCCGCCGCCGCTCCCGACGAGGCGCCCGGCGACCTCGTGGGCACGAGCGCCGCCATGCTGGCGGTATGGAAGCTCATCGGACGCGCCGCCGCGTCCGACGCGCCCGTACTCATCACGGGCGAGACGGGCACGGGCAAGGAGCTCGTCGCGCGCGCCATCCACCGCTACTCGCCACGCGCCGCGCGTCCGTTCGTGCCGGTCAACCTCGCGGCGCTGCCAGCCACCCTCATCGAGAGCGAGCTCTTCGGCCACGAGCGCGGCGCCTTCACGGGCGCGAGCGCTCGGCGCAGCGGGCGCTTCGAGAGCGCCGGCGACGGCACGCTGTTCCTCGACGAGATCGGCGAGCTCGACCCGTCCCTGCAGACCAAGCTGCTGCGCGCCGTGCAGGAGGGCACCTTCGAGCGCGTGGGCGGCAACGAGGTCCTCACGAGCGGCGCGCGGCTCGTGGCCGCGACGAATCGACCCGTGCGTCCCGGCGCGCCCGGCGTCGCGCTGCGGGAAGACCTCTATTATCGGCTGGCCGTCATCGAGATCGAGCTGCCGCCGCTGCGCGCGCGCAAGAGCGACATCGCGCTGCTCGTCGCGCACGCGCTACGCGGCACGCCCGCGCGCGCCGTGTCCGAAGGCGCCATGGCGGAGCTGCTCTCCTACGGTTGGCCCGGCAACGTGCGCGAGCTCTTCCATGTCTTGCAGCGCGCCGCCGTCCTGTGCGGTGGCGAGGTCATCGACGTCGTGAACCTTCCGGCGCCGCTCGGCCGGGCGGCGCCGGACGCCGAGCCGGCCGTCGACGACGACCTGTCGCTCCACGCGGCGACCGCGCGCCTCGAGCGCCGGTTCATCGTGCGCGCCCTCGAGCGGGTCAAGGGCAACCGCTCCGCGGCCGCCCGCCTCCTCGGCATCGGGCGCCCCCTCCTCTACGCCAAGCTCGAGGAGCACGGGCTCGGCGCGCGCCACGCCGCGACCGAGGGGAGTGACGACGACGGCGGAGCGTCCTAGGGCACGACGCCATGTGGATCGTCCGACTCGCCCTGCGCCGCCCTTACACGGTGGCCGTCATGTGCATCCTCATCCTCGTCATGGGGATCTTGTCGATGACCCGCATGGTCGTCGACATCTTCCCGGCCATCGACATCCCCGTCGTCGCCGTCGTGTGGAACTACCCGGGGCTCTCGGCGCAGGACATGGAGCGCCGCGTGGTGCTCATCTCGGAGCGCGGCTTCTCGACGACGGTCAATGGCATCGAGCGCATCGAGTCGACGTCGATCCCCGGCATCGGGATGCTGAAGATCTACTTCCAGCCGGGCTCGGACATCGGCGCCGCCATCGCGCAGATCTCGTCGGTGGCATCGACGATCCTGCGCATCGCTCCGCCCGGGATGACACCTCCGAGCGTCATCCAGTTCAACGCCTCCAATGTTCCGGTGGCCCAGCTGACCGCCTCGAGCGAGACCATGCCCGAGGAGAAGATCTTCGACTACGGGCTGAACTTCATCCGCGTGC
>DASZFV010000148.1:0-11251 GCA_035939455.1 Polyangia bacterium | reverse complement strand
CCCCGGCGCGCGCGCCGCTGAGGTCATCGTCTACCCGGCCCTCGTGCCCGTGTCCCCGGCCGTGCTGCGCGGCCTGTCCGTGCCCCACGGCGGCAGCCGGCAAAAATGGCGCAGCCGCGACGGCGACTTCTTCGGGTTGCGCGACTTCCGCCCCGGCGACGACCCGCGCGACATCCACTGGCGCACGACGGCGCGGCGGGGCGTGCCCTTCGTCCGGGAGAGCGAGGACGACGAGGGCAGCGAGGCGAGCGTCGTGCTCGACAACGCGGCGGGCGCCGCCTCCGAGGCGTTCGAGGCGGCCGTGTCGCAGGCGGCGTCGTACGCCCTCGACCTCCTCGGGCGCGGGTTTCGCGTGTCGCTCGTGCTCCGGGGCGCGACGCTGGCCGCCGACACCGGCCCCGCGCAGGCGACGCGCATCCTGCGCGCGCTCGCCCTCGTCGAGCCGGTCGCCGCGAGCGCGCCGCTCGAATCGCGCGCGCCGGACCACGCGACGATCCGCGTGCGCCCCGGCCTGCCGCCCGAGCTCGTGCGCACGCGCACCCCGCATCGCCTCGCGGCGCGGAGTTTGGCGTGAGGTTCCAGGCGACCCACAAGCTCGTGACCTACCTGCTCGTCCTCGCCGCCTTCGCGACGCTCGCCAGCACGGGCTCGGTCTCGCGGACGATGGCGCTCCTCTTCCTCGGGCTCGTCGCCGTGTCGTGGCGCGTCGACGCGGGCGGGGCCAAGGCCGCGCTCTTCGACCGGCGCCTCACGCTCATGCGCGTGGCCGTCGCCGCCGTGCTCGTGCAGCGGACCTGGGTGGTGGCGCGGCAGCTCCCGGCGCCCGACCTCGTCCCCGTCGTCGACTTCGTGCTCATCGCCCTCGCCGTCAAGCTCTGCTACCGCCGGAACAACCGCGACGACGTCCACGTCTTCGTGCTCTCGTTCCTGCTCGTGCTCGCGGCCGCCGCGCTGGGCGGCAACTTCCTCTTCACGTTCGGCTTCGTGGCCTACGTGCTCGCCGCGACCTGGGCCCTCATTCTCTTCCACTTGCGGCGAGAGATGGAGGAGAACTACCTCGTCAAGCACTCGGCGCAGGCGCCCAGCCAGAAGGTGGGCGTGGCGCGCATCCTCGCCTCGAGACGCGTGGTGGGTGCGCCCTTCTTCGCGGCGACGGGCGCCGTCGCCGTGGCGGTCGCGGCGGGCGCGATCGCGACGTTCGCGCTCGTGCCGCGCGTGGGAGGCGGCTTCGTCTTCGGCGCCCTGCGCGCGTCGGCCACCCTCATCGGGTTCTCCGACGACGTCTCTCTCGGGCACTACGGCACGCTCTCGTCGGAAAACGCGGTCGTGGCGCTGCGCGCCTCCGTGCCGCGCATCGCGGCGCTGCCCTCCGAGGACGACCGCGCTCGCGCGACGAGCGAGCTGTACTGGCGCGGCACCGTGTACGACAGCTACGAGGGCGGTCACTGGACGCGCAGCCGGCGCGCCGACCTGCGCACCGTCCTCGGCGAGGACGACCGCCGCGTCTTCGTGCACGCGGCCGCCGGCTCCGCGCCTGCTCGCGGTCTCCACCACGCGACGCCCCCGGACGGTCGCGACGCCCAGGCGGCCGGCCTCGACCGGCAGGTCATCGACGTCGTGAGCCTGGCGGTGCCCGTGGCCTTCGCGCTCGATCGCCCCGTCGCTTTCGAGCTCGAGGCGCCGCCCGCGGGCGCCTCGAGCACGCTCCAGCTCGCCCCGCGCTGGTCCGGCGAGGTGGGCTTGCGGCTCGCGCCGCCCGGCGCGCCGCTCGTCGGCGATTCCCCGGAGGTCGGCCACTCCGAGCTGCGCACGGCGCCCGGCGTCCGCTACGTCGCCTATTCACGGCAGGCCGCGCTGCCGGCGCCCGGCGCCGGCGACACCCCGCTCGCCGCGGCGACGCCGGCGAACGATTCTCTGCGGGCCTACCTGCAGCTGCCCGCCACGCTGCCGCCGCGCGTGAGCGCCCTCGCGCGGCAGCTCGCGGGCCCCGGCGGCGCCCCCGTTCGGCAAATCGACGCCGTCGTGAGCTGGTTGCGCGCGACGCACGCGTACACGCTGCGCCTGCCGCGCCCCACGCCGGGCCTCGATCCCGTCGAGAGCTTCCTCTTCGATACGCCCGAGGGCCACTGCGAGTACTTCGCGACGGCGACGGCGCTGCTCCTGCGCGCCGTCGGGATCCCGACCCGCTACGTGAACGGCTTCCTGGGCGGCGAGTGGAACGAGGTGGGTCACTACGTCGCCGTGCGTGACAACCGCGCGCACTCCTGGGTCGAAGCCTTCGTGCCGGGGGCGGGGTGGGTGCGTGTCGACGCCACGCCGGCGCTGCCGGCCGCGGAGCGCGCGGGGCGGTTGCGCCAGCTCCTCGACGCGCTCGACTTCCGCTGGTCGCGCTGGGTCGTCGGCTACGATCTCGCGCGTCAGCTCGAGCTCGGTCACCGCCTCGCGAGCCGCGCCGGCGTCCATGCGCCGCGCGCGCCGGGGCGGCACGTCCCGGGCTGGCTGATGGTCTTGCTGGCCGTGGCCGCCGTCGCCGCCGTCGCGTCGCGCGTCTGGCCGACCCGCGCCCTGCCACGCGCGCGCGCGCCCGCCGCGCCCACGTCCGACGCGCCGGTCCAGCGGCTCTACGCGCGCGCGCTCGCGCGCCTCGCCCGCCGCGGCCTGCCGCGCCACGGCGCAGAGACGCCGCGCGAATACGCGGCGCGCGTCGCGGGCGCCGGCCTCGACGGCGATGCCCTGCTCGCCGAGCTCACCGAGCTCTACACGGCGGCACGTTTCGGCGGCCGCCCCGTCGACCGGGAGGCGCTGCGCCGGCTCGGCCGGGGCCTCGCCTCCCTGGGCCGGACCGCCCCGGCCCGCTGAGCGCCGCGTCCGGCGCGCCCCACGCACATGCGCTAGGATGCGCGCGTGCTTCGCCAGATTGGCAACGCCGCGCCCCCACTCCCGCCATCGCGACACGCCCGGGCCCAATCGCCCGGAAGATCGGGCGTCTCGGGAAGGCATCGGCCTTGCAGTTTAGCCGCCGGGGGCACCATGCCAATCGGACCACGTCGCTCTGCGTTGACGGTTACCGTCGTTGGCCTCCTCGCCTCCCTGGGACTCGCGCGCCCGGCGCGCGCCCAGCTCACGGGAACGGCGGGGACCACGGGCACGACGGCGCCGGCGACTCTCGCCGATGGCGACATCTTCATCGGTGTTCAGCAGCAGGAAGGCTCGAACCTCGCGGCCTTCGACCTGGCCCGCTTCTTCAACAAGGCAAACTGTGACTGTGACACGCCGGTCTTCATCTTCTACGCGCTCACGGCGAGCGGGTTCGCGAAGCGCTCGCTGGTGACCACCGGGACAGTGACGTTCTGGGTGGGCTCGGGCTGCCAAGCGTTCGGCCTGGCACAACAGGAGGACTGCCGCCTCCTCGCGAGCGAACCAATCGCGACCTTCATGGCGTTGGGCAGCGACACGATCCCGACCACGGCGCGCATCATGAGCACCGATACCACCATAAATACGACCGTCGCCGCGGACGGCGGCATCATCTCGTCGAACCCGTTGGGAGTCTTCACTCCGACGCCGGACTGCACGTCCCAGACCAACGGATTCACGCAGACGGTGTATGCCAACTTTGACTATGGCTCCAACGGGACTGTCGACTATTCCGCCTCCCAAGCGGTCCTGGTCGATCTGACGCCCCCGCCCGCTCCGACCGGCGTCACGATCGCGCCCGGCAATGAGGCGATCACCGTGCGCTGGACGTCCGTCGACTACACCGTGAACATGGACCTGCAGGGGTACCAGATCCTCTGTCAACGCGGCGGGGGGCTCCAGGTCTTCGCCGACGGCACCTTCACCCCCTACGTCAAGAGCTGTGACAAGAGTCGCACCGCCCCTGGCCCGGCGGGGCTCGATCCCTTGTTCGTGTGCTCGCCGCTCCTCAACCGCTCGGACACGGCGTACCGGGTGAAGATCCTGCAGAACGGCATTTACTATGGCGCGACCGTCGTCGCCATCGACAACAGCGGCAATGCCAGTCCCGCTGACGTCCAGTTCGCGCAGCCCGCCAAGACCGACAGCTTTTGGGACGTATACAAGAACGGGAACCTCACGAATGGCGGCGTGGGGCAGACGGCGACGCCAGGCGCCGCGACGGGAGGCTTCTGCGCGGTCGGGGGTGAAGGTCGTCTCGGTCGCTGGGGCGCGGGCGCCGCGGCGACCGCCCTCGTGGCGGCCGTCCTCTTTCGCGCGCGACGGCGGAGACGCCGGTGAACAAGGGCCCGACCGCGCGGCGCGCGGCGACGCTCCTCGGGCTCGGCCTCGCGCTCGCCTTCGCGACGCCGGCGCGCGCGCAGAGCGGCATCCTCGAGGAAGCGCCCACCGAGGCCCCCTCGAGCCAGCGTTACAGGTCGCCGCAGCACTTCGCCTTCGAGCTCAAGTTCGGCCCGTATCGCCCCGACGTCGACTCGGAGTTCCCGAGCAGCGGCCCGAACGCGCGCTCGCCCTACAAGGACTTCTTCGGCAACGGGCGGAACCTCATGACGCAGATCGAGTTCGACTGGCAGGTCTTTCACGAGCTGGGCTCGCTCGCCGTCGGCGTGGGCATCGGCTACTTCTCGGTGACGGGCACGGCGCCACTCGGCAACGGGACGGGGCTGCTCTCGGGTGACACCTCCGGCTTCAAGGTGGTGCCGGTCTCGCTGTCGGCGATCTACCGCTTCGACTATCTGCTCGAGACGCGGAAGATTCCGCTCGTGCCGTACGGGAAGCTCGGCCTCGACTACGCCTACTGGCAGATCACCGACGGCAACGGCGACATCGCCCAGGACGGCATGGGCAACTCTGGCCGCGGCGGCACGCTCGGCTGGCACGTCTCCGGCGGGCTCGCGCTCGTGCTGGATTTCCTCGATCCCGACGCCGCGCGCGACTTCGACGCCGACCTGGGCGTCAACCACACGGCCCTCGCCTTCGAATACAACCACGCCGACATCTCGGGGCTCGGCAGCGCCGGGCGCCTGCACGTGGGCGATACGACCTGGTCGCTGGGCCTGCTGCTCGAGTTTTGAGCGAGGGACCGAAAACGCCCGCCCCCGCCGGGGCAGAAGCCGCGCCCGCCGCGGGCGGCGCCGGCTCCCGAACGCTGCGCGTCGTCGTCGCGTACGACGGCACCGACTTCTCCGGCTGGCAGCGGCAGCCCGGCGTGCGCACCGTCCAGGGCTGTCTCGAGGACGGCATCCGCACACTGCTCGGCGAGGAGGTCTTCGTGCGCGGTGCGGGACGCACCGACGCGGGCGTCCACGCCGACGGCCAGGTCGCGAGCTTGGCGCTCGCGTCGCGCATCCCGCCTCACGGCCTCCTGCGCGGCCTGAACTCGATCTTGCCCGCCGACGTCGCGCTCCTCGACGTCGCGGAGGCCGACCCCACCTTCGACGCGCGCTTCTCGGCCCGCGGCAAGATCTACCGTTACACCGTGTGGAACCACAGGGTCCGCTCGCCCCGCCACGCGCGCACGACCTGGCACGTGCGCCGCACGCTCGACATGGCGGCCATCCGCCAGGCGGCCGCCGCGCTCGTCGGCGAGCACGACTTCCGCGCCTTCCGCGCCTCGGACTGCGAACGCCGCACGACGCGCCGGCTCGTCCGCCGCCTCGACGTCGACCGCCAAGGCGCGCTTCTCACCATCGACGTCGAGGCGACGGCCTTCCTCAAGAACATGGTGCGCATCCTCGTGGGCACGCTCATCGACATCGGGCGCGGCCAGCTCGGCCCCGAGGCCATCGCGCGCATGTTCGAGACGGGCGACCGCGCCGCCGGGGGCATCACGGCGCCGCCGCAGGGCCTGACCCTCCTGCGCGTCCTGTACTGAGCGGCGCGTCGAGCATCTTCCCGACCTCGGCCCGCACCTGGTCGAGCAGCGCCTGACGGTCGTCGGGGCCGAGGCCCGTCGTCGGGATGGGCGCGCCGATCTCGATGTCGACGACGCCCGGGTGGATGAGGAACGCGCCGGACGGCATGATCTCGCGCGAGCCGCGGATCGCGACGGGCACCACCGCGGCGCCCGCTTTGATGGCCAGGTGGAAAGCGCCCTTCTTGAAGGGGCCCAGGCGCCCGTCGAGCGAGCGCGTGCCCTCCGGGAAGATCACGACCGAGCGCCCTTCGCGGATCCGATCGGCCGCCTGGTCGATCGTGCGGTGCGCCGACGCCGCGTTCTGCCGGTCGATGAATATGAAGCGCCCGGCGCGCATGGCCCACCCGAAGAGCGGAATGTGCGCAAGCTGCTTTTTGGCGATGAAGCGCAGCGGCACGGGCACGGCCAAGAAGATCGCCCAGATGTCGGCGGTCGACACGTGGTTGGGCATGAAGACGTAGCTCGTCCTGGGCGCGAACGTCGCGTGGGTGCGGACGCGCACGCGCACGCCCGCGCTCGTGAGGACGCCGCGCGCCCACCAACGCGCGAGCCACAGCACGAGGTCGCCCGTGGGATCGATGAGCCCGCTCGGGATCGCCAGCACCGATCCGAGGAACGTGAGGAACACGAAGACGATCGAGGACAGCAGGGCGCGCAGCACGAGGCTCCGGGGGACATGGTATCGTCCCCGCGTGGACTTCCGGAAGACCTACTACGTCCTCCCGAATCTCTTCACGCTCTCCAGCGTGTTCTGCGGTTTCGTCTCGATCTCGCTGTCGGCGTCGGGTCAGGGCGGCGCCGATCTCTACCAGGCTGCGCTCGCGATCTGCTTCGGGTTCTTCTTCGACACGGCCGACGGGCGCGTGGCGCGCCTCACGAAGACGCAGACCGAGCTCGGGCGCGACCTCGACTCGCTCGCCGACCTCGTGACCTTCGGCGTCGCGCCGGGCCTCCTCGTCTACAAGTGGGGCCTCACGAGCTTCGGCCGCTCGGGCATGTTCGTCGCGGGGCTCTTCGTGTGCGCGGGCGCCATGCGCCTCGCGCGCTTCAACGTCCTGTCGCGACGCGAGGAGGCAGCCGGCCACAAGACGCCCGGCAAGTACACGCTGGGGCTCTCCATCCCGGCGGCGGCGAGCGTCCTCGTCCTCATGGTGATCGTGGCGCACAACGTCGGCTTTTACCCCTGGGTCAGCCAGGGCTTCGTCGCCGTCGTCGTGCTCGCGCTCTCTTACCTCATGGTCTCGCGCGTGCATTTTCGCTCGTTCAAGGACGTTCGCCTCACGAAGCGGACCGTGGGCCTGCTCACGCTCGTCGTCGGCTCGGCCGTCGTCGTGGCGCTGGCCGGCGTCGACAAGGCCGTCGTCTTCCTTTTCCTCATCACGGCCTACATCCTGCTCGGCTTCACCGAGACGGTGATCCTCATCAAGCGGCGCTTCTCGGCGCAGCGCGAGCTGCGGCACGCGCAGCACGCGGCCGCGGCGGCCGCCGCGGCTCACGGCGAATCACGGCCCGACGATCCGGACGCCGAGGACGGCCCCCCGCCCGACGACGAAGTCCTCCGCGAGCTCGGCGCCTTCGACGACCCAGAGCCCGAGCCTCGCCGCTAGACCGCCGGCGTGCGCTCAGTCGCGCTTCGTGATCGCGCTGTCGGATGTGTTGCTGCCGCCAGCGCTGTCGTCGAGCTCGACCAGGATGCCCCAGAGCGCGCCGATGAGGGGCCCGAGCACGACCGGCACGTCGACGATGGGCTTGTCGGGCGCGCCCAGCTTGGTCGCGAAGTCGAGGCGCGTACCCGAGAGGAACTTGTGCGCGATCCAGTACAGGCCGACGCCCACGACGACGCCGAAGATGCCCTTGAGCAGCGGCGTCCAGATCGTCTCCTGCCTCCACGGCGGACGGCCGCCCAGGATGCCCACGAGCGCGCCGATGAGGCCGTAGTCGACAAACCCAGGCAGCCCGGTCATGCCGATCCGCCACGACAACGCGCCGACGCAGAACCCGATCAAACCGCCCTTGAGGAGACCCGAGACGACGCGCATGGGAAAATTATAGCAGGAGCCGGCCTCGATGCCGCCGCGCCGCGCCGCCGCATCCCCCGCGACAGCTCGTTTCGGGCGCCAGCTAGTTTCGGGCGACGGCGCCCGGCTGGATGTTGCGGAGGGCCACGAGGCGCGGGCGGATGACGTCCTGGAAGCCGGCACGATCGGCGACCGGGGCATCGCGGTTGATCTGCATCTTGTTGGGGTCGACGAAGGCGCCGTTCTTGGTGACGCTGAAGTGCAGGTGCGGCCCCGTCGCGAGCCCCGTCATCCCCACGAAGCCGATGACGTCCTTCTGCTTGACCGTCTGGCCGACGTGGAGGCCGCGGGCGTAGCGCGACAAGTGGTAGTAGCGCGTCGAGATCCCGTTCGCGTGAGAGAGGACGATGGTGTTGCCCGAGCCGCGCTTCAGGCCGGCCTCGACGACGCGCCCGCTCGCCGACGCCCACACGGGCGTGCCCGTGGGCGCGGCGTAGTCGATGCCGAGGTGCGCCTTCTCCACGTGCAGGATCGGGTGAAACCGCTTCCGGTCGAACTTGGAGCTGATGCGGACGTAGCGCAGCGGCGTCTTGAGCATAGTCTTGCTGATGGCGAGCCCGTGCTCGTCGAAGTAGCGCCCCGGAAGCTTTCCGTTGCGCCCGGCGAACCAGAAAGCACGGAAGGTGCCGACCTTGCCGCCGTACTCGGCGGCGAGGAGCCTGCCGTACTTGTAGAACTTGCCGCCGAGGAGCTGCTTCTCGACGACCACCTTCCAGTGATCGCCGGGGTGCGTGTCCACGTAGAAGTTCACGTCCCAGGCGAATAGCTCGACGAGCAGGCTCACGAGCGTCGTCGACTCGCCGGCCTTCTGGACCGATTCGTAGAGCGACGACTCGACGAGCCCGCCCGCCTCGATCGTCTTGGTCTCGACGGGCTGCTCGCTCTTGCGCGCCGTCCAGGCGCCGTTCGGCGTCCCGTCGTCCTGGCGCTCGACGATGTAGCGGAGCACGATCGAGGGCTGGTACTCGAACGCGTCGGGCGCGCCCGTCTCGTCGAGGCGCACGACGTATCTCTGTCCGACCTGGATCGTCTTCGGATCGACGAGCTTGGAGAGCGCCGCGACGACGTTGCCGCCCGCGGAGCCGAACCCCTCGCGCGCCAGGACCTGCGAGAGCGTCACGGCGTTGGCGAACTTGTGCTCGATCGCGCCGTCGCCGCCCACGGCGCTCTCGCCGTCGTCCTCGGGCGGCGGGGCCCACGGCACCTGGAACGGCGCGTGCTGGGGCGCGCGCGGCGCGACCGCCGCCTGTGGCGCCGACGAAGAGGCGAAGGCGGCCTTGCCGACCGGCGCCCGAAACACCGGCGGCGCGGGCGCCGCGGCCGCGGACGAGGGCTCCGGCGGGGCGGGACGGACCGGAGCCGGTGGCGCCGCGAGCGGCGAGGGGCTCGCGACCGAGGCCGCAGTCGCCTTGGCGGCAGGCTTCTCGGACGAGGGCGCGGGCGCGGGCGCCGACGCGAGCAAGGCGCGCCCCCGGCTCGCGTCCTTGGTGAGCAGCTCGTGGCGCGCGCCGTCAATCGTCTTCGACGTGGACTGCAGATTGAGCACGTCGCGCGGCGCGGTGCCGCGATTGAAAAAGAACACGTAGACGTTGATGCCGACCAGGGTGGCCAGCACGACGCCGAGGCGCAGCGAGTTGCGCAGCTCCGCGGAGCGCCGCTTACGTCGTCTGGGTGCCAATCAGGAGGAACCTTGCTCGTGTTCGGCCCCGAGTGAGCCGGTCTCCCCACCTAACACGAGGCCCGGACCGAAATCAATTTCTCGCGCGATTTCGCCGAGATCGCAGCGGCTTCCCCGGACGGACCGGCCTCGCCGCGCGGCCTCAGCCCGGGTCGCCGGCGGCGTCCGCGCCGACCCGGGCGCCCCGCGCCGGCTGGCCGCTCCGCGCGTGGCGCAGCATCTCGGCGGCGTGAGCCGTCGCCTCGGCTGACGGGTTCGCGCCCCCCAGCATGCGCGCGAGCTCGCCGGCGCGCTCGCTCTCCTCGAGCGCCTCGATGGCCACGCGGGTGCGGCCGCGCTCTGCGGTCTTCGTGACGCGCACGTGGGCGTCCGCGAAGGCCGCCACCTGCGGCAGGTGCGTGATGACAATCACCTGACGCTCGGCCGCGATCTTCTTGAGCTTGCGACCCACCGTCTCGGCGGCGCCGCCGCCGATCCCGGCGTCGACCTCGTCGAAGACGTAGGTGAGCACGCGGTCCGTGCGCGCGAGCGCTTGCTTGACGGCGAGCATGACGCGCGACAGCTCTCCGCCCGACGCGATCTTGGCGAGCAGACGCGGGGGATCGCCGGGGTTCGGCGCGAACATGAAGCGAACGGAATCGGCCCCCGCGGCGCCGAGGGCCCGCCCCTCGACGGCGACCGGCAGGCGGGCCGAGGCGAACCCGAGCTCGCGCAGCGTCGCGCCGACCTTCTTCTCGAGCCCGGCGGCGGCCTTGCGGCGCGAGGCCGAGAGGAGCTCGGCAGCCGCGCGCGCCCGCGCCTCCGCGCGCTCGGCCGCGGCCTTGCGGGCCTCCATGGCCTCGTCGAACGAGCCGAGCTCGCCGAGCTCGCGCGCCAGCGTCTCGCGCTTGGCGACGAGCTCGGCGACGTTGCCGCCGTGCTTGCGGCAGAGCCGCTGCAGCAGGAACAAGCGCTCCTCGATCTCGGCGAGGCGCGCAGGATCGGCCCGGATTCCCCGCGCATAGCGCCCGAGGTCGCGCGCCACGTCCTCGACGACGGCTTGCGCGCCCTCGAGCCGCTCGCGCAGCGGCGCCAGCGCGGGATCGAGCTCGCCGAGCGGCGCGAGCTCGCGCGCCACGGCGGCGAGGCGCTCCGAGACCGCGCCGTCCCCGGCGTAGAGCGTGTCCTCGCCGCGCGAGGCGGCCGCGAAGAACCGCTCGGCGCCCCGGAGCCGTTCGCGCAGCGCGCGCAGCTCGTCGTCCTCGCCGGCCACGGGCTCGGCGGCGTCGAGCTCGCCCAGCTGGAAGCGCAGCAAGTCCTCGCGCTCGGCCCGGCCGCGCCCGTCGGCCGAGAAGGCCTCGAGCCCGCGCCGTGCGTCCGCGAGCTCGGCGTGCGCCGCGGCCATCTCGGCGCGGGCGTCCTCGTTCTCCGCGAAGGCGTCGAGGATGGCGAGCTGGCTGTCCGGATCGGTGAGCGACTGCTGATCGTGCTGGGAGGCGATGTCGATGAGGCCCGCGACGTGCTTCGCGAGGTCGCCCGCCGTCGCGAGGCCACCGCCGAGGTGCGCGCGCCCCCGTCCCTGCCGCGCGATCACCCGCCGCACGACGAGCCCGTCGTCCAGCT
>DASZFV010000147.1:0-15070 GCA_035939455.1 Polyangia bacterium | reverse complement strand
GGCCTACCAAGAGTTCTTGCGGCGCGCGCCGCGCGGCGCGTGGGCCGGGCGCGCACGCGCGCACCTCGACGGGCTCCTGGCGCTCGCGCGCGCGCCGGGGGCGCCGCGGGCATCTCGCGCCGCGCCGCTGGCCTTGCGGGTCGTCGCCGCGGGCACCGTGCGCGCCGACGGCCCCGTCCCCGCGCCGCTCGTAGACGCCGCCTGGCGCGCGCGCCCCGATCTCCTCGACGCCTGCCTCGCCGCCGGCATCGGCGCGGGCGCGCTCGCGCCGCGCGAGGGCTTTCGCCTCGCGCTCGAGCTCGCCATCGACGCGGGCGGCGCCGTGACCGAGGCCGCCGTCAAAGCGCCGCCGTCGATCGACGCCTCGTTCGCGCACTGCGCGGAGGCCGCCCTGCGCGCCGGGTTGCGCGTCACGCGACCGCGCCGCGCCCGCGCGACGCGCGCCCGCCTCGAGCTGCTCGTGGCCCCCCTGGTAAATTCCGATGCAGGCGGGGTATAGGGGGATCGCGTGCAGAGGGCGCGATACATCGCCGTCGAGGGGCCCATCGGCGCGGGCAAGTCGAGCCTCGCCGAGATCCTGGGAGTCGCGCTGCACGCGCGGGTGATCCGCGAGAGCCCCGAGGAGAACCCCTTCCTCGGCGCGTTCTACAAGGACCGCAAGCGGCACGCGATGTCCGCCCAGCTCTTCTTTCTCCTGCAGCGTTACGCCCAGCAGGGCGAGCTCGCGCAGGGCGATCTCTTCTCGCGCGGAGGCGTCGTGTCCGACTACCTCTTCGCGAAGGACCGGCTTTTCGCCTCGCTGAACCTTTCGGACGACGAGATGGCGCTCTACGATCGCATCTACCAGATGCTCAAGCCGCGCACGGTGACGCCCGATCTCGTCGTCTATCTGCAGGCGCGCACGGACGTGTTGCTCGAGCGCATTCGCAAGCGCGGACGTCCGGAGGAGAAGCCCATTCGCGCCGAGTACGTCGAGGAGGTCGCGCGCGCCTACGCAGACTTCTTTTTCGGATACGGCGAGGGACCGCTGCTCATCGTCAACGCCTCGGACATCGACTTTGTCGCGGACCCGCAGCACCGCGCCGAGCTCGTCGAGGTCATCAAGGGCGCGCGCTCGGGCACGAGCCACTGGAGTCGGGGGAGATGATGCGCAACGCGATCGTGGTCCTCGCGTCCTTCCTCACGCTCGCCTCCTGCTCGAAGACGGGCGGTGCGGCTCAGCCCGACAGCGGCGGCGAGGCCGGCGCGCCCGCGGGGACGACCTGTCAGCAGATTCGCATGTGCGTCTTCGGGGCTCCCTGCGCGGACGACGCCTGCGTGCAGGCCTGCGCGACCAAGGGATCGCCCGAGGCGCAGGCGGCGTTCGAGACGCTGCGCGCCTGCACGGCGAAAATGTGCCCCAATTACGATGTCAATTGCTCGTGCGGCGAGCAGTGCCTGGCGGGCGGCTCGTGCCTGCAGGAGGCGGACGCCTGCGTGGGGCCGACGGGCGGCGACGACATCTGCGACGCGCTCTGCGCCTGAGAGCGGCGCGCGCGCACGACTTTTCCCCGTTGGCTGCGTAATGTCTCCAACGCGGGCCGGCAAATGTTCGGAGACGATTGACCCGTTTGATGAACGCGGCGCATCTTTGAACACCAAATAGGCCCGTAGTCGGAGGTGCCCCCATGTGCCGCGTGGTCTCCCATCTCCGGGCCCTTCGGGTGCCCGTTGTCTTGTCGCTCGCGCTGCTCTCGTCGCTGGGCGGGAGCGGCTGTGGACAGCTCGGCGCGGGCGATCCCGCGGGGGCCGTCGGCGCGGACGGATCGCTGCGCGGGGAGCTCCAGGTCTACGTCTCCGACGACTTCGAGGGGCGGACGGAGACGCGTTACGCGCTCCGGGACGGAAGCGGCGACGAGCGCACGTTGATCTTCGAGACGGCGCCGGCCTTCGAGCCCGGCGCGGCCATCCACGTGTGGGGCAGCGAGACGCCCGAAGGCCTGCGCGTGACGCGCGCCGAAGTCATCACGTCGGAGATCGAGGATGTGACGTCGGCGCTGCGCACGGCGGCGCCGTACCCGGCGCGCTCCTTCGCGTTCGTGCTCGTCGACATGGGCATGGGCGCGAACACGACGGCCGACGCGGCCATGGGCCGCCTCATCACGGACCCAGATTCGATCCGCAACTACTACCTCGCCGATTCGTACGGCACGCAAGACGTCACGGCGCAGGTGTTCGGACCCATCCGCTACACGCTCGCGAACGGGTGCGGCACGAGCCAACTCGCGACCGATCTGCGCGGCATGATCCCGGGGACGTTCCAGCACTACCTCTGGTACTTCGGCAGCCGGCAGGCAGCCTGCGCCTGGACGGGCCTGGCGTCCGTCGGCACGCCCGACAAACCCTCGCGCGACACCTGGTACAACGCCTCGACGAGCTGCGTGGTCCTCGTACAGGAGCCCGGCCACAACTTCGGCATGCAGCACTCGTCTTCGCTCGCGTGCCCGGGTGCGTCCTACGCCGACGATCCGAACTCCTGCGTGGGCAGCGAGTACGGCGATCCCTTCGACCCGATGGGCAGCGGCTGCCGCCACATGAACGCCTGGCAGAAGAACTATCAGGGTTGGTTCGGCGGCTGCAACGGCGTGACCGTGCAGTCGAGCGGGACGTTCACTCTGTTGCCAATCGAGCAGGCGTGTGACGGCGTCCAGTACCTCAAGATCATCTCGCCCAAGGTGCGCACGTTCAATCGCCCGGCGGCCGGGGGCGGAGGCCCGACGGTCGAGACCTTCTCGCACTATTACGTCGAGCTGCGCACGCCGCAGGACTTCGACGGCATGCTCGGCAACCGGTCGGTGCTCGCGCCCGAGGTCCTCGTGCACGTCGGCGGGGACGCGCGCGGGCGCGGGCAGCGGGGGCTGCACACGTTCCTGCTCGACATGACGCCGACGACGACCGGCCGCGCCGGCTTCTTGGACGCCGCGCTTGGTGTCGGCAAGAGCTTCTCGGATCCGGCGGGCGGGCTCAAGATCACGGTCCAGGCGGTGGGCGGCGCGCAGGCGACGATCGTGGTCGACATGCCGGGCGGCACGGCGGCCCCCACTTGCATCGACGACTCGCCGTTCACGGCGCCGGGTCCTGGGCCGGAGTCGTGCATCGCCGGCGTCGCCACGGGCGCGGGCGGCGCGGCGGGGCTGGGCGCCGGCGCGGCCGGGACGGGTGGCGCCGCGGGCTCGACGGGCGTCGCTGGCATGACGGGACAGGGCGGCCGCGGCGGAATGCTCGGAACGGGGGGGGCCGCCGGCCAATCCTTGCCGCAGACGGGAGCCGCGGGCGCGAATGACGCGGGGACGCTACCCATCACCGGCGCGGCGGGGGACGTCGGCGCGCCGGCGGGAAGCGGCGGCAGCGTGACGGGGACGGCCGGCGCGAAGGCCGCGCACGAAGTCAACGGCGACGTCACCGGCCACGGCTGCGGCTGCGAGACCGCGAGCGGTTCACCGAGGGCCGTGCTCGTGACGCTGGGCCTCGGGGGGATCCTCGGCGCGATCCGACCGCGGCGGCGCGGGCGCCGGCGACCCCAGGGCCCCGTGTTGTCGTGGACGTTGCAGGCCACAAGGCCCACGGCGATCGCGACGAGGCCGGCCGACGGCGGCGCGCGCCGGTTCCGAACCAGTGACTGCGCGGCGTGTTACGCTTTCGATACATGGCCGAGGCGCCCTCCAAAGTCACGACGGCGTCCTTGCGCGCGCGCAAGGCGGGCTCCGAGAAGATCGCGGTCGTCACGGCGTACGACGTCGTCTTCGCGCGGCTGGCCGACGCGGCGGGCCTCGACGTCGTCCTCGTGGGCGACAGCGTCGGCATGGTCGTGCAGGGCGAGTCGTCGACGCTGCCCGTGACCCTCGACGAGATGGTCTATCACACGCGCATCGTCTCCCGCGGCGTGCGCCGCGCGCACCTCGTCGCCGACCTGCCGTTCATGAGCTACCAGGCGTCGATCGAGGACGGGTTGCGCGCCGCGGGCCGTCTCGTCAAGGAAGGCCGCGCCGAGGCCGTCAAGCTCGAAGGCGGCGTGGCCGTCGCGGAGCTCGTGCGCCGGCTCGTGAGCGCCGGCATCCCCGTCATGGGTCACGTCGGTCTCACGCCGCAGTCGGTGCACCAGCTCGGCGGCTTCAAGCTACAGGGCCGCACCGACGAGCAGCGCGCGCGCATCCTCGACGACGCGCGCGCCCTCAGCGACGCCGGCGCATACGCGATTGTCATCGAGACCGTGCCGCAGTCGCTCGCGGATGACGTCACGCGCGCCGTGCCAGCCGTGACGATCGGCATCGGCGCCGGCCGCGCGTGCGACGGACAGGTCTTGGTCATGCACGATCTGCTCGGCCTCGGGCCTGCCGATGTCGATTGGAGGCCGCGCTTCGTGCGCCGCTACGCCGAGATGGGGCAGGCCGTGGGCGCGGCGTTCAAGGCCTACGCCGACGATGTGCGCGCGGGCCGCTTCCCGTCGGCCGCAGAGAGCTACGACTGACGCCGAGGAACGAGCCTTTGAGCAACAAAGAGCCCCTCGTCCTCCGGACGCCGTCGGAGATGACACTCTGGTCGGAGGTGGCGCGCGCGCGCGGCGAGCGCGTCGCGTTCGTCCCCACGATGGGCGCGCTCCACGAGGGGCACGTCTCGCTCCTGCGCGAGGGCCGCCGCCGGGGCGACAGGCTCGCGCTGTCGATCTTCGTGAACCCGACGCAGTTCGGGCCGAAGGAGGATCTGTCACGCTACCCGCGGGATCTCCCCGGCGACCTCGCCAAGGCCGCGTCCGCCGGCACCGACGTCGCCTACGTCCCCGACGCGGCCGACGTCTACCCGCCCGGCTTCCAGACCTACGTGCAGGTGCGCGAGCTCGAACAGGGCCTGTGCGGTGGCGCGCGCCCCGGTCACTTCATGGGCGTCGCCACCGTCGTCTGCAAGCTCTTCAACGTCGTGCGCCCGCAAGTCGCGCTCTTCGGCGAAAAGGACTTCCAGCAGCTCGCCGTCATCCGACGCATGGTGACCGACCTCGACCTGGGCGTCGAGATTGCCGGCATGCCCATCGTGCGGGAGCCCGACGGCCTCGCGATGTCCTCGCGCAACGCCTACCTGTCGCCAGACGAGCGCCGGCGCGCGCTGGCGCTGGCGCGCGCCTTGAGCACGGCGCGCGCGCGCGCCGAAGCCGGCGAGCGGTACGCCGCCGCGCTCGTCTCGACGGCGCGCAGCGTCCTCGAGGGTGAGGTCGATCGCGTCGACTACGTCGAGCTGCGCGACGCCACCACGCTCGCGCCCGTGACGCGGCTCGATCGGGAAGGCGTGCTCCTCGTGGCGGCGCTCGTGGGCAAGGCGCGCCTCATCGACAACGTGCGCCTCGTCTCCTCGTCGGGAGGCGCCGGGTTCGTGGTCGCCCCGCCGGACCGGCCGCTACCTGACTAGCCGTCGGAGAGCCCCGCGTAGATCCGCTGAACGTCGTCGTCCTCGTCGAGCGCCTCGAGGAAGGCCTCGACCTCGGCGCGCGCCGCCGCGTCGACCGAGACGGGGTTCTTGGGGCGCCAGCCGAGGACGACCGAGGTGACGTTCCAGCCCGCGGCCGCCAGCGCGCGGTTGGCGGCGTCGAGATCGGGCGGGTCCGTGTAGAAGCGGTGCCCGCCCTCGCCGTCGGCCTCGACGTCCTGCGCGCCCGCCTCGATGGCGGCCTCTTCCGGATCCTGTGCGTCGGCCCTCGACGCCTCGACGATGCCGACGTGCGCGAAGTCCCATGACACGGCCCCCGACGTCGCGAGCTGGCCCTTGCGGAAGAGCACGCGGACGTTCGTGGCCGTACGGTTCTTGTTCTCCGTGAGGCACTCGACGATGACAGGCACCTTGTGCGGCGCGAAGCCCTCGTAGACGACGGTCTCGTAGTTGACGTCCTCGTCGAGGAGCCCGGCGCCCTTCTTGATGGCGCGCTCGAGCGTGTCCTTGGTCATCGACGCCTTCTTCGCCGCCTCGACGGCCAGCCGCAGCCGCGGGTTCATGCTGACGTCGGCGCCGTGGCGCGCCGCGATCATGATCTCCTTCGCGAGCTTCGTGAAGACGCGTCCCTTGGCGTCCGCCGCGGCGACGCGCCCCTTCTGCTTCCACTGCGCTCCCATGCGCGAGGTCTATCGCGAAATCAGGCCGCGTGGCGAGCGATGTGGCCGCGCTTGTCGTCGAGGCCCATGCGGTAGAATCGGCGCAGCTCGCCCAGCATGTCGGGGACGCGGTCCTCGCGGACGAAGCGCCGCTCGAGGCCCTCGGCGTAACGCTCGGCCTCGGCGTTGGCCATACGGTACCGTTCGCGTTCCTCGGCGTCGAGATCGTCGTGGTAGCGCACGTCGCCGTAGAGCCGCCGCCGCAGCCCGTCGCGATCGACGTGGCCGCCCTGGAGCAACACGCAGCAGACGAACTTGTCGACCTCGGCCTGCAGCTCGAGCTCGAGCGCCGAGACGCGCCGGCGTCCCGCGGCGCAGAGCGCGACGTAGACGAAGTGGCTCACGCCCTCGAGGGCCAGGCAGAAGTCCGAGAAGTTCGCGTCGTCGAGGCGCGTGCCGGGATCGTTGCGCTCCAGGTTGGCGAGCGCGGCACCGTCGATGAAGAGGCCCATGCCGAGCTCGCCGCCCTCCTCGCGCACGAGGAGCTGCTCGCGCGGGGCGCGCGCGACGCCCGCGCGCCGCCGCTGCTCGTCGTCGATGACGAAGGCGTCGACGTGCAGCTTCGTCTCGACCCGGTAGAGGACTTCGAGGCCGCGCTGCAGGCGCGACAGGATCGAGGCGCGCCGTCGCTGCGACGGGCCGCCCGCGCGCTTCACTGCAGCCGTCCGTCGCCTTTTGACGGGACCACCCCGAGCGCCGCGAGCCGCGCGGCGGCGCCCTGGCTCCCCGTGCGCTGCCAACGCCGGTACAGGCGCAGCACGTCCTCGTTGCTCGCCGGGTGCGCCGTGCGTCGGCTCACGACCCCCAGCACCTCGACGAAGCGCACGAAGTTCGCGGCCAGCTCGCCGAAGACGGCGCCGAAGGGATCGCCCGTCCAGCCGGGGCCGCCGCGCGCGAGCTCGCCGTAGGCGGAGCCGCCGAGCTCGATATAGTAGCCCACGTCGACGAGCTTGTCGGCGAGACTGTCGGCCCAGAAACCCGACAGGTAGAGCGAGGTGTCGCCGATCTCGCGCAGGCTGCGCCGCCGCTCGCGCGGCGCCGCATCGACCGCTGCCGCGAGCTTGAGCGCGAGCGCGCCGTCCGGAATTCCCTGCGCCGCGTACGCGGCCAGCAGCTGAACGACGTAGTGCTCGACGAGAGTGCCAGGCTCAAGCCCCTGGTCGCGGAACGCCCGGTCGACCTCGTCGTGGAAGAACCCTTCGACCGTGCTCTGAAGGTCCATGCTTTCAGTCTACGGACCAACGCCCGCGCCGTCCAAAGATTCGTAAGTAATTACATGCAGATAAGCGCATGTTCCCTGGCAGCAACACGTTTCCGGTGCTAGAAGACGGCTGTAAGCCCTTGACGCTCGGGCACTTGCGATTAAAGTCCCGCTTGGCACTCGCGCGCTGCGACTGCTAGCCGCGCGAAGCGCTTTGCTCTCACACTGAAGGCCCCGGAGGATTCCAAAATGAAAGTTCGTCCGCTTTACGACCGCGTCATCGTTCGCCGTGTCGCTGAGGAAGAGAAGACCAAGGGCGGGATCATCATCCCGGACTCGGCCAAGGAGAAGCCGTCCGAGGCCGAGGTCACCGCCGTCGGCAACGGCAAGGTGGACGACAAGGGCACGCTGCGCCCGCTCAACGTCAAGAAGGGCGACCGCGTGCTGTTCGGTAAATACAGCGGCAACGAGATCAAGATCGACGGCGTCGATCACCTCATCCTGCGCGAGGATGACATCCTCGGCATCATCGAAAAATAAGGAGAGAACATGTCAGCCAAAGAGATTCTTTTCGACGAGGCCGGGCGCTCCCGGATCCTCGAGGGCGTCAATATCCTCGCCGACACCGTGAAGGCGACGCTCGGGCCGCGCGGCCGCAACGTCGTCATCGAGAAGTCGTGGGGCGCGCCGACCGTCACGAAGGACGGCGTCACCGTCGCCAAGGAGATCGAGCTCGAGGACAAGTTCGCGAACCTCGGCGCGCAGATGGTCAAGGAGGTCGCGTCGAAGACCTCGGACATCGCCGGAGACGGCACGACGACGGCGACCGTGCTCGCGCAGGCGATCTTCCGCGAGGGCGCGCGCATGGTGGCGGCGGGCCACAGTCCCATCGAGCTCAAGCGCGGCATCGACAAGGCGGTCGAGAAGATCGTCGAGGCCTTGAAGAAGATCTCCAAGCCCACGAAGGGTCAGAAGGACGTGGCGCAGGTCGGCACGATCAGCGCCAACGGCGACGAGTTCATCGGCAAGATCATCGCCGACGCCATGGAGAAGGTCGGCAAGGAAGGTGTCATCACGATCGAAGAGGCGAAGTCCATGGAGACGACCCTCGACGTCGTCGAGGGCATGCAGTTCGATCGCGGCTACCACTCGCCGTACTTCGTGACGGACACGGAGCGCATGGAGGTCAAGCTCGACGACCCGTACATCCTCATCCACGAGAAGAACATCTCGAGCATGAAGGATCTCCTGCCCGTCCTCGAGCAGGTGGCGCGTTCGGGCAAGCCGCTCCTCATCATCGCCGAGGTCGAGGGCGAGGCCCTCGCGACCCTCGTCGTCAACAAGCTGCGCGGCACGCTCAACGTCGCGGCCGTCAAGCCGCCCGCCTTCGGCGATCGCCGCAAGGACATGCTCAAGGACCTGGCGGTCCTCACGGGCGGCCAGGCCGTGACCGAGGATCTCGGCCTCAAGCTCGAGAACCTGACGCTCAAGGATCTCGGCCGCGCCAAGCGGGTCACGATCGACAAGGACAACACGACGATCGTCGACGGCGGCGGCAAGAAGGCCGATATCGAGGGGCGCGTCAAGCAGCTGCGCGCGCAGATCGAGGACACGACCTCCGAGTACGACCGCGAGAAGCTCCAGGAGCGCCTCGCCAAGCTCGTGGGCGGCGTGGCCGTCATCAAGGTCGGGGCCGCGACCGAGACCGAGATGAAGGAGAAGAAGGCGCGCGTCGAGGACGCGCTCCACGCGACGCGCGCGGCCGTCGAGGAGGGCATCGTCCCCGGCGGCGGCGTCGCGCTCATCCGCGCGCTCGCCGCCATCGAGAAGGTCGACGGGCTCTCGGAGGAGCAGGCCGTGGGCTTCGCGATCGTGCGGCGGGCCTGCGAGGAGCCCTGCCGTCAGATCGCGATCAACGCGGGCAAGGAGGGCTCGATCATCGTCCAGCGCGTCAAGGAGGGCAAAGGCTCCTTCGGCTACAACGCGGCCACGGACGAGTTCGAGGATCTCGTCGAGGCGGGCGTCATCGACCCGACGAAGGTCGTGCGCTCGGCGCTGCAGAACGCGGCGTCGGTGGCGTCGCTCCTCATCACGACCGAGGCCCTCGTCGTCGAGCGTCCCAAGGAGGAGGCGCCCGCGCCGGCTCCCGGTGGCGGCGGCGGCATGGGCGGCATGGGCGGCATGGGCATGTAAGCCCCGCGACCCACGTGAACGAAGAGGCGACCGGGCGAAGGCTCGGTCGCCTTTTTCATTTCTCGAGGGTGAAGGCGAGGGAGAGGAGGGCGGTTTGGCGCCGGTAGGTGACGTCGCCGGCGCCGAGCTCGTTCGAGTAGAAGGTGTAGCGCGCGATGAGCTGGAGCTCGGCGCCGAGGTTCCGCGACAGGTCGACGCGCACGCTGTTGCGGTTCTCGTCCTCGATGCTCACGAACGTGCGGCCGGCCGTGTCCTCAGCGACGACGACGTGGTCGCCGTAGCGCGCCAAGAGAAGCTCGGCGCGCAGCGCCACGAAGAGCTCGAGGGGCAGCGCCGCCGCGAAATGCGCCGTGAGGAAGTGGCGTATCACCGTCTCGCCAAAGCTGTTGGACCGGTTGACGTGCAGGGCGTAGCCACCGCCCACGAGGACGCGGCCCGTGCGCGCGACGTCGAGGGAGCTGGTCACGAAGTGATCGAGGCGCGCGCCGTCGCCCGAGACGGGCGGACAGGTCTGGTGCGAGCAGCTCACGGGCTCGACGAAGGGGTGGCCGTCGAACGCGCGCCGCTCGTAGCCGGCGCGGACCGTGGCCTCCCAGTCGGCGGCGCCGTCGGCCGTCTCGCGCGCCCAGCGCAGATCGAGGGTGGCCGTGGGTGCCTGGAAGTCGAAGGAACGATCGGGCTTGAACACGAAGAGGCGGTAGCCGGCCCCGCCGCCGAGCTCGACGTGGTCGGCGACGGCCGCGGCGATGCGCAGCGTGGGCGTGAGCGAGCGGAAGTCGCGCCGGTCGTACGAGTAGACCGGCGCCGCGGCCTCGCGCTGGAAGGCTTCGTAGTAGGCGCCCGAGAGCGTCAAGGCGGCGCGCTCGCCGAGCGGCGCACGCCACAGGAGCGTGCTCTCGGCGATGCCCACGTCCTCGTCGCGCGCGTCGGCCTTCTCGAAGACCTTCGCCGCGAGCGTCGCCGACATCGCGACCTGATGTCCGGCGCCCACGACGTCCGACAGCGACGCCGCGAGGACGGCGCGCGCGAGCGGTGACGAGACGATGGGCGGATTCGTCGTGCCGGCGACGTTGACGAGCTCGGTGCGGTGAGCGTTCGTGTCGAGCTCGGGCCCGAGCTCGGCGCGCAGCGCGTAGCGCTCCGTCGACGCGGCCGCCACCTCCCGGCCTTCGTCGGCGCGCGCCGTCGCGCCAGCGCCGATCGCCACGAGCGCGAGGGGCACGAAGAGGGGCGCCGGGCGGCGTCGCATACCGCGCGAGTCTATAGGACATCTCGCCGGTGATGTCGCCCGATACGGAACCGGAAGGCAGACCACCGACGCCAGGGTTCGGGGGGGGCGCCCTCAGCGGTTGCGCGGGGACACGTGCTCGCTCGCCCGCAGCGCGGCGGCCTGCTGGCTGAGGCGGTCGGCGCGCGCCTTGAGGGCGGCGCCCGCGCGCTCGAGCGCCTCGAGGCTGGCGCCCGAGCCGGCGGCGCTCTCGAGGTGCTGGAGCTCGGCGAGCGTCGTCGGATCGAGGAGCTCGCGCAACTGAACGGAGAGCGCCGCGCCGTCCGCGGCGGCGCCGGTCGTCGGCGTCGGCGCCGATGAGGGGGAAGCGGGCGACGACACGGCGGCTCCGGCACCGAGGGGCGTCGTGGCGGCGCCCGCGCCCGCGCCGTTTGGCGGAGACGCGGCGGTGCTCACGCCCGGGGCGCTCTGTGAAGGCCCGGCTGTACCCGCCGCAGTTTCGGGGGTGAGCGGATTTGCCGATCCCGTATTCGGAGTGCCACCCACGCCCCTGTCCGCCACCGAGACGGGCGGAGAGCCGCCCGGGCGGGGCGACGGGGAGGGACCACTCGTGAGGCCACTCGTCACGCTGCCCGTCATGGCGCGTCGCTTCGAGCCCTCGAGGGGCGAGAAGGGATCACGCTCCATCTGGCCGACGCGCCGACGCAGCGTCTGCCGCGCGCGCAGGTCACGCGCGCGGCCGAGGAGCGCGTCGCCCCGCGCCGCGAGACGCTGCGCCTGGTCGGCCAGGATGTCGGCCTTGGCTTCGAGCTCGGCGGGTCCGTCCGAGGGAGACATGCGCGGCTCGGCGCCGGGGCCCCGCGACGTGGGCGCCGCGCCCGCGCCGAGGCGCGCGTCGAGCTCAGTGAGGCGGCGCGCGAGCGCCTCCGCGTCGGCGAGCCGCTCGCGCAGGCGGTAGTCCTCGCGCAAACCACGCCCCGAGCGCTTGAGCGCGCCAATCTCGGCGTTCGCGCGCTCGAGCTCCTTGCGTACGCGCTGTCGCTCGGAGACGAGGGCCGCCCGCGCGGCCGTGTCGACCTGCGCGAGCCGCCGCAGCGGTTGAGCGCGCGCGCCGGCCGGGACGACGGAGATCGCCGCCAGCGCGAGGGCGGAGGCCAAGGTGACGCGGAGGATGAGCCGGGCGAAACCCATGGTGTCAGAGCTGCCTTCGTCTCCAATGTGCAACGCCCGTACCACGGGCGCAAAGGCCGTCGCCCGCGTCCCTCCCAGGCCGCGCCGGAGGGTACATCAGAATTCTGAGGGAATTCTGAGGATCGCAGAGGAGGCCGTCGCGGCGCAACCGGCACCGTTGTGGGGCGGTGTCAGCTCTGGCATCCTGCGAGAGCCATGCCACGTTCGCTCTCGTTCCCCCGCGCCTTTGGGCTCGCGCTCGCCGCTCTTCTGCTCGACGGATTCGGGTGCGCGACGACTGACACGGGCGCCGCCGAGCACGTGCCCCGGGTGGGGTTGACGGCGGCCGATTACTATCCGCTCGCCGAGGGTTGGAAATGGGCCTACGACCTCGAGAAGGATGGCGAGAAGATCCTCGGGATCTACGCGGTCGTCGAACGAACGGCGGCCGGCGCGACGATCCTCGCGGGCACCGAGAAGCTCACCTACTCGGTCACGCCGCAGGGCATCGCGCAGATGGACAGCGGAGGCGTGGGTGACTACGTCCTCAAGAACCCGCTCACGAAGGACGCAACCTGGCCCGTGTCGGGCGGCACGGCGCGCGTCGTGTCGACGACGGCGGAGGTGACTGTCGAGGCGGGTCATTTCTACGACTGCGCGATCGTCGAGGTCACGCGGGCCGACCCGCCGCGGCTCGTCCGCACGACGTTCGCGCCCGACGTGGGTCCGATCGCGATCGAGGTGCAGGTGCAGGAAAACGGCAAATACGTCGTCACGACGCGGGCCCGCCTGCGCTCCGCGACGAAGCCGGGCGACGACCCGTTCGGCCCGCGCAAGCCGCAGTGAGGGGAGCCGCTTGTCGCGCGCCGCGCTGGCCGCAGCCTTCGCCGTCGTCGTCTTGGCAGTCGTCGCGGCCCTGACAGGCGCCGGCTGCGGCGCGACGAGGCAGGCCCGCGAGCTGGCGGCGCCCGGACCGGCTCCGAAGCGCGTCGCGAGCAACATCGTGCGCGGCGACTACGCCGGCTCGGCGCGTTGCCAGCCGTGCCACCGCGAGATCCACGCCGCCTGGGAGCGTTCGCCCATGCACCGCATGACGCGCGTGCCGGAGACCACGGAGGTTCGCGCGCCCTTCGATGGCCGCGTCTTTCGCTTCAAGGACGACACGGCCCGCGTCATGCAGGCCGAGGGCGCGCGCTTCGTGGAGCTGTCATCGTCGACCTTCGGCGACCACGTGTATCGGGTGACGCGCGTCATCGGCGGCCGTTATCGCGAGGACTTCGCGGGCGTCGAGGTCGCGGCGCTCGCGCCCGCGGCGCCCGTCATCGACAGTCACATGGCCGGCCACGCCGCGGGCGCCGAGCTGCTGCTGCCGCTCTCTTATGTCTTCGAGACGGGCTCGTTTCGCCTCAAGGGCTACTCCGTCATGGTCGGCGAGCGGCCCGGCCTGCGCGCGGGCGGCGTGTGGAACCAGACCTGCGTCTTCTGCCACAACACGACGCCGTACTTCGACGACACGTGGGGCGAGCTTCATGGCCCCGGCGCGCCCAGCTACCAGGGCGAGGTCGTCGATCGCCTGCTGCCGCCCGAGCGCCGCTGGACTTTCGAGCTCACGGACCCACCCGCGTTCGCGCGCGCTCTCGACGAGGAGGCGCGCGTCGTCGATGCGGGCGTCCGGATCGACGTTGCCGCCGCGGGCGGCGCCTCGGCGCCCGCGCGGCGCCAGGCGCTCGCGCTCGGGATGACCGCGCTGCGGACGCACCTTCGTCCCGAGCACTTCGTCGAGCTCGGCGTGGGGTGCGAGTCGTGTCACGGCGGCAGTCGCGCGCACGTCGACGACGCGCGCGTGTTGCCCGACTTCGCGCCCAGAAGCGCGTTCCTGCGCGCGACGCCGCCGGCCGGCTGGGGCGAGGTCACACGCGCCGAGTGGATCAACCGGGCGTGCGCGCGCTGCCACCAGGTCCTGTTCTCGCGCTACCCTTTCACCTGGGAGGGCAAGGGACGCCGCGGCGGCGAGGCGGGCGGCAGCTCGATCACGTCGGGCGAGGCGCGCGACCTCCTCCTCGGTGGCTGTGCGCGACAGATGTCGTGCGTGACATGTCACGATCCGCACGGCGAGGATCGGCGGGAGGCGCTGGCGCGGCTCGCGACGCCCGCGGGCAACGGCACGTGCACGCGCTGCCACGGCGCGTACGCCGCGCCCGAGGCGCTGCGCGCGCACGCCCACCACGATCCGGCGGGCGCGGGCGGCAGCTGCGTCGCCTGTCACATGCCGCGCAAGAACATGGGCCTCGGCTACGCCCTCACGCGCTATCACCGCATCGGTGCGCCCACGGAGACGGCGCGCGTCGAGG
Source organism: Polyangia bacterium (assembly GCA_035939455.1). Taxonomy (GTDB): domain Bacteria; phylum Myxococcota_A; class Polyangia; order Fen-1088; family Fen-1088; genus DASZFV01. The sequence goes on along the minus strand of DASZFV010000147.1, from coordinate 754 downwards.
GCGATCGCCCGCTCGAGTGCGCCCTCTGCCACGCGGACAAGAGCGTCGCGACGCTCGTGGGCGACATGGAACGGTTCTGGGGCAAGCACTACGATCGCGCGCGCCTGGCCGCGCTCTACGGCGATCTCGATACGCTGCCGCTGGCGGCGACGCTCGCGCGCGGCAAGCCGCACGAGCAGGCGACGGCGCTCGGCGTCCTCGGCGAGGCGCGCGTCGTCGCCGCGTTGCCCGGGGCGGCGGGCCAGCTCACGAACCCGGTTCCGCTCGTGCGCCACTACGCGCTCCGCGCCGTCGAGCAGATCCGCGGCGCGCCCTGCGACGTCGATCTCGATCGCGCGACCGCCGAGATCGAGCTCGCGGCACGGCGCTGCGTGCCCGACGCCGCTTTCGCGGCGCCGGCGCGCGCCGCCGCGGGTCTGCCGCCGGGCGCGCCCTTACGCGGCAGCCGGGCGGACGCGTTCGACGAGGACTGATCGGCGCCCCGGCCCGCGATCTTGCTATCCTCCGCGCCCGTGCCCCCGTCGCCGCCCGTCGCTCCCGTCGCCGCCCCGCGCGCCGCCCCGCCGCTCCTGCTGCTCACGGGGTTCCTGGGCGCGGGAAAGACGACGACGCTCAACCGCGTGCTCACGCGCCAGCACCGCCGGCGCATAGGTGTCATCGTCAACGAGCTCGGGCGCATCGACATCGACACGCGCCTCATCAAGGCGCGCGCGGGCGACGTCATGGAGCTCGTGGGCGGGTGCGTGTGCCACGA
>DASZFV010000146.1:0-3434 GCA_035939455.1 Polyangia bacterium | reverse complement strand
CTCATGTCGAGATCGGCGTAGACGATCCCCTCGCCCTCGGTGAGCGGTGTGCCCAGCAGCTGGCCTTCGGGCGACACGATCGCCGTGAAGCAGCCGCCGCTCACGGCTCTGTCGAGGCCCGTCGTGCCCGCGACCTCGGCGCGCTGCTCGGGCGTGAGCCACCCCGTCGCGTTGACGACAAAGCAGCCAGACTCGAGCGCGTGGTGGCGGATCGTGACCTGGATCTGATCGGCGAAGATCTGCCCGACGAGCGAGCCCGGGAACATCGCGACGTGGATCTCCTCGTGGTCGGCCATGAGCGCGTAGCGCGCGAGCGGGTTGTAATGCTCCCAGCACGCGAGCGCGCCGACGCGGCCCACCTTCGTGTCGACGGCGCGCAGCCCGGCGCCGTCGCCCATGCCCCACACCATGCGCTCGTGGAACGTCGGCGTGATCTTGCGGCGGTGCAGGACCAGCCGCCCGTCGGCGTCGAACACGAGCTGCGCGTTGTAGATCGTGCCGTGGTCGCGTTCATTGACGCCCAGCACGACGACAGCGCCGGCCGCGCGCGCGACATCGGCGACGGCGTCGACGGTGGGCCCGGGCACCGTGACCGCCTCTTCGTAGAGGCGCAGGTGCTCTTTTCCCATCGCGGCGGGCGGCTGGATGAATGAGAAGTACGGGTAGTACGGCACGACGGTCTCGGGGAACACGACGAGCCCCGCGCCCTCGCGCCCGGCCGCCGCGATCGCGGCGCAGACCTTCTCGGTCGTGCCGGCGCGCGCGCCCGCGCCCAGGACGGGCGCGAGTTGCACGGCGGCCGCCCGCACCTTTCGGGGCTCGGCCACGCCTACAACGTCCAGGTGTTGAGGACGAAGGCGTTCGCCTTGCGGTGTAAGAGGATGATGTCGAGCACGTCGAGCGGGCTGATGGGCTTGATGCCCGGGATGAGCGCCGCCTCTGTCTGGCCGTAGAGCGCGGAGAGCGCGAAGCGGCAGGCGTAGACCTTGCCGCCCTCGGCCATGAAGCCGCCGATCTTCTGGTTGACGACGAGGTGGCCGGGGAAGGCTTCGGAGCCGAGCTTCGGGAAGCCGCGCTGCACGCCGAGCAGGACGCCCGGCCCGTACAGCAGCACGCTCGTCTCGAAGCCTTTGCGCATGAGGCGCGTCGCCTGCAGCATGTTGACGAGGCCGATCGAGCCCTCGAACGCGACGGTGTGGAACGTGACGAGCGCCTTCTCTCCGGGCGCGGCCTTGACGTCTTCGAAGACCTTCTCCTCGTGATCGACGAGGAACTCGCCTTCCTTGTGCGGTGCGTGCGTGATCTTTGCCATCGTGACCTCCTCTTGCGTGCGGGCCGGTGTGCGCGCATGTGTTGAGCAAGCGGAGCGCCAACGCCTCGATGGGGCGCGCGCGCCCCGTGCGACGTCGAAATCGATCCGTCGTGTTTCGTGTCGATCGACGGCATGTTTCGACGACGTCGGGGGTGTGCTGCGAAGAGACCGCGACGACGCAGGCTCGTGGTTTTCGACCACGAATTTGCGTTGTGGAAACGAGCCCTCGCGTAGGCTCGCCCGGTGCTGTGGTCGCGTAGCCTGTCCGCGTCCGACGAGTTCAAGGGGCTGCTCCTCGAGCTCGCGCAGGAGCGCACGCTCGAAGACCTGCTGCCGCTCGCGACGAGGCGCCTCGCGGAGCACGAGGACGTCGCGCTCGCGCGGCTGTGGCTCCTCGACAAGGGCGATCGCTGCGGCGCGTGCCGGAACGCGCCCGCGTGTCAGGACCGCGCGGCGTGCCTGCACCTCGTCGCGAGCGCGTCCCGCCACCGCGTCACGGGCGCCGTCGCGCAGACGCGGCTCGACGGCGACTTCCAGCGCATCCCAGTGGGCGCGTTCAAGGTCGGCGCCGTCGCGGCGATGCGCGCGCCCGTCATCGTGACGGACGCCGTCCACGACCCGAAGATCCGCCGGCCCGAGTGGGTGCAGGCCGAGGGCATCGAGGCGTTCGCGGGCCTGCCGCTGCTCTCGCGGGGCGAGCTGTTGGGCGTGCTGGGCGTCTTCGTGCGCGCCGCGCTCACGCCCGCCGCCGTCGACGTCTTGCGCATCGTCGCGAACCACGCCGCCGCCGCGATCGCGACGGCGCGCGCCTTCGCCGAGGTAGACCGCATGCGCCACCAGCTCTTGATCGAGAACCAGCGCCTGCGCCGCACCGCCGACCCCGACGCGCTCGAGGACATGGTGGGCGACAGCGAGGCGCTGCGGCGCATCCGCGAGCAGATCGCCGCCGTCGCCGACGCCGACACGACCGTGCTCGTGCTGGGCGAGTCGGGCACGGGTAAGGAGCTCGCGGCGCGCGCGATCCACCAGCGCAGCCGCTGCAGCACCGGCCCCTACGTCGAGGTGAACTGCGCCGCGATCCCGCGCGAGCTGTCGGAGAGCGAGCTCTTCGGCCACGTGCGCGGCGCCTTCTCGGGCGCGACGCGCGATCGTGTGGGGCGCTTCGAGGCGGCCGACGGCGGCACGCTGTTCCTCGACGAGGTGGGCGAGCTCCCGCTCGAGCTGCAGGGCAAGCTCCTGCGCGTGCTGCAGGAGGGGACGTACGAGCGCGTCGGCGAGGTGCGCCCGCGCCACGCGAAGGTGCGTGTCGTCGCCGCGACGAACCGCGACCTCCTGCGCGAGGTCGAGGCCGGCCGGTTTCGTCAGGACCTCTACTACCGGCTCGCCGTGTTCCCCATGACGATGCCGTCGCTGCGCGAGCGCTGCGAGGACCTCGCCCAGCTCGCGCCGCGCCTGCTCGAGCGCGTGTGCCGCCGCCTGCGGCGCGCGCCGCTCGAGATCTCGCCGGCGCAGCTCGACGATCTGGCGAGCCGACCGTGGCCCGGCAACGTGCGCGAGCTGCTCAACGTGCTCGAGCGCGCCGTGATCTCGACGGCGCGCGACGAGGCGCTGCAGCTACCCGGCGGCGAGGCCGACGCGTCGCGGCGCGCGCCCGCCGCGCGCGCGCTCAGCGTCGCCGCCGTGCCCGCCCTCGAGGGCGAGACGCCGATCGCGGCGACGTCGGCGGGCGCGCGCGACCCCGGCGTGCTGCCCGATCTCGAGATGCGCCGCCGCGAGCGCGAGAACCTCACGCGCGCGATCGAGCAATGCCAAGGCCGCATCTACGGCCCCTCGGGCGCCGCGGCCCTCCTCGGCGTCAAGCCGACGACGCTCGTGTCTCGCATCAAACGCCTGCACCTCCTGCCGCCGTCGTAAGCCCGCTACCCGCGCGGGACTTTCGCCCCCGAGGCGCGCCTTCAATCGCGGGCTCGACCTACTGCGCCTTCATAGGTAGGTACTTTACGCGGCGACCAGATGGCGGAGACCGGCCGCCAAGCGCCCGGTTTTCCTATCGCGCTCTGGATGGGCCCGAAGTGCGTTTCGGGCGAGAAAGGCGAAGGCGGCACGAATGCATTGCAAGAGC
>DASZFV010000145.1:0-21195 GCA_035939455.1 Polyangia bacterium | reverse complement strand
TTGCCCATCGCCGCGTGGGCGCGCGCGCATGGCGTGCGGCGGCTCGTCGTGCCGCCGCAGAACGCGGGCGAGGCGGCCGTCGCGGGCGGCTGTGAGGTCCGCTCGGCGCGCCACCTGGCTGCGCTCGTCGGGCTCTTGCGTGGCGACGAGCCCGACGGAGCGCCGGACGAGGCCGCCCGATCCTCGCTCTTCGTCCGCGACGTCGCCCCGGCGACCGCCGGCTCCGCGTCCGACCTCGCCGACGTGCGCGGGCAAGAGGTGCCCCGGCGGGCGCTCGAGGTCGCGGCGGCGGGCGGCCACAACCTGCTCTTCGTGGGCCCTCCCGGCTCGGGCAAGACCATGCTCGCGCGCCGCCTGCCCGGCATCCTGCCGCCCCTCACCTTCGAGGAGGCGCTCGAGACGACGATGGTGTACTCGATCGCCGGGCAGCTCGGCGGCGCGCCGCTCGTGCGCGCCAGACCCTTCCGCGCGCCTCACCACACGGTGACGACCGCCGGGCTCGTGGGCGGCGGACCCGCGGTCCGTCCCGGGGAGATCACGCTGGCGCACAACGGCGTCCTCTTCCTCGACGAGCTGCTCGAGTTCGCGCGCCCGGCCCTCGAGGCGCTGCGCCAGCCGCTCGAGGAGCGCACGGTCTCGCTCGTGCGCGCGCGCCGCGCCGTCGTCTACCCGGCCGACTTCATGCTCGTGACGGCCCTCAACCCGTGCCCGTGCGGCCACCTCGGCAGCGCGCTGCGCACCTGCACGTGCTCGCAGGCGGGCATCGCGGCCTACCGGGCGCGCCTCTCGGGGCCGCTCCTCGATCGCATCGATCTGCACGTCGACGTCCCGGCGCTCCCCTACCGTTCGCTCGCGGACGACGCCGGCGGCGAGCCCAGCGCCGCCGTGCGCGCGCGCGTCGTCGCCGCGCGGGCTCGGCAGGCCGCGCGCGGCCCGCGCTGGAACGCGCGGCTAGCGTCGGCCGAGCTGCGCGCCGTCGCGCCTCTCGACGCCGACGGGCACCGCCTCCTCGAGGCGGCCGTGACGCGCTTCGGGCTGTCGGCGCGGGCGCTCACACGCACGAGGCGCGTCGCGCGCACCCTCGCCGACCTCGACGCCAGCGACACCGTGCGCGGGCCGCACCTCGCCGAGGCGCTGCAATACCGCCTGCTCGATCGAGCCCAATGACCACAAATGAACAGGGAGCACACATGTCCACGATCAAAGAGAAGATGAAGGCCGTCGCGAGCGCCATCGCGGCCATCGAAAAGCAGTTCGGCAAGGGCGCCATCATGCCGCTCGCGGGCGGCGACGTCGCCGAGATCGCCGTCTTGCCCACGGGCTCCGTCGGGCTCGATCTCGCCCTGGGCGTCGGCGGCCTGCCGCGCGGACGCGTCATCGAGATCTACGGTCCCGAGTCTTCGGGCAAGACGACGCTCACGCTGCAGGCCATCGCCCAGGCACAGCATGCGGGCGGCGTATGCGCCTTCATCGACGCCGAGCACGCGCTCGACGTCGGCTACGCGCGCAAGCTGGGCGTGCGCACCGAGGATCTGCTCGTCTCCCAGCCCGACTACGGCGAGCAGGCGCTCGAGATCGCCGACAAGCTCGTGGGCACGGGCGCGATCGATCTCATCGTCGTCGACTCCGTCGCCGCGCTCGTCCCCAAGGCCGAGATCGAGGGCGAGATGGGCGAAGCGCACATGGGCCTGCAAGCCCGCCTCATGAGCCAGGCTCTTCGCAAGCTCACGGCGGCCACGGCGCGCAACAACACGGCGGTGATCTTCATCAATCAACTTCGGATGAAGATCGGCGTGGTCTATGGCAACCCGGAGACGACCACCGGGGGCAACGCGCTCAAATTCTACGCCAGCGTGCGCCTGGACATCCGTAAGATCGGCGTCGTCAAGAACGGCGACGTCATTATGGGCACCAAGACGCGCGTCAAGGTCGTCAAGAACAAGATGGCGCCGCCTTTCCGCGAGGCGGAGTTCGAGATCCTCTACGGCACGGGCGTGAACTGGGCGGGCGAGATCGTGGACCTGGGCAGCGAGGCCGGCGTCATCGAGAAGTCCGGCGCCTACTACTCCTGGAGGGGAGAGCGCATCGCCCAGGGCCGCGAGAACGCATGCCAGTGGATGCAGGAGAACCCGAAGGCCGCCCAGGAGATCCGGACGCTGCTGGTCGAGCGGCGCAAGGCTGAGAACGCGGCGCCCGCGTCGGGATCCGCGTCGAACGCCGATCCGAGCGCGGCGGCGGCGTGAGCTTCCCCTGAACCGCTCGACGCAAGGCTCGGGCAGAGACGAGCGCTTTCCTGAGGTGGCGCACGGAGAAATCCGTGACAGAGACTGTCTCATGAGAGGATGCCCGACGTGACTCACCCCGATGCATCGGACTCGGAGAATTCCCATGACTCGGGCGGGAAGCGCCTGTCGAACGTCAAGCGATTCGCCATCGCCGGCGGTATCTGCCTGGTCGTCATCGGGGTGCTCGCGGGCCTCAAGTTCGCGCAGATTTCCGCCCTGATTCGTTCGGGCAAGGCCGCGCAGGCGGCGGGGCCTCCCCCTCAGGCGGTGGGAACGGACGTCGCGGCGACCGGTGTCTGGCAGTCCGTGTTCGAGGCCGTCGGCAGCGTCACCGCCGCGCGCGGCGTGACCATCAGCAATGACAGCCCCGGCGTCGTGCGCAGCATCCGCTTCGACTCCGGGGCGCAGGTGCGCGCGGGCCAGGTGCTGGTCGAGCTCGATGCCGCCGTCGAGCGCGCCCAACTTGCGTCGCTCAAGGCGCGCCTGGGGCTGGCCGCCACGACCGCCGGGCGCACCCGCCTGCTCACCGAGAAGGGGGCCAATACCAGGTTGCAACTCGACACGGACGAGGCCCAGCTCAAGACGACCACCGCCGACGTGGCGGCGCTCGAAGCGCAAATCGAACGAAAGATCGTGCGCGCCCCCTTCGCGGGCAAGCTCGGCATCCGCTCGGTCAACCTCGGCCAGTACCTGAATCCTGGCACGCCTATCACCGTGCTCGAGTCGACGGAGGCGGTGGTGGTCGACTTCACCATTCCCCAGCAGGAGCTGGCGCGCGTTCCCGTTGGTGCGACGACCCGCATCGTGCTGCCCGGCACGCAGCCGGCCCAAACGTTGGAGGGCAAGATCTCAGCGGTGGAACCGGACGCCGATCCCACCACCCGGGCCGTCAAGCTGCGTGCCAGCGTCAACGACGAGAAGGCTCAGCTTCGGCCTGGAATGTTCGTCAATATTTCGGTGCTGCTTCCCGAGCGGGCGAAGGTGGTCTCGGTCCCCGCCACGGCGATCGCCCGTGCCCCTTATGGAGATTCGGTCTACGTGGTGGAGACCCGCAAGGACGAGAAGGGCGACCCGGTGAGCGGCCGCGATGGCAAGCCAGCCAAGGTGGCCCGCCAGCAATTCGTCCGCGTGGGGCAGGCCCGCGGCGACTTCGTCGCCATCATGGATGGGGTCACGGCTGGGCAGGAGGTCGTCACCCAGGGGGCATTCAAGCTGCGCAACGGCGCCCCGGTCATGGTCAACAACGGGGTCAAGCTGTCACCCTCCCAGACGCCGCGGCCGGAGAACCATTGACCGTGGGTCTCACCGACATCTTCGTCCGCCGGCCCGTCCTGTCCGTCGTGGTCAACCTGATCATCGTGATCGCAGGTCTTCAGGCCATTCGCAGCCTGAACGTTCGCCAATACCCGCGGTTGGACAGCGCCACCATCACCATCCGGACGCCTTACGTGGGCGCCAGCGCCGATCTCGTGCGCGGATTCATCACCACCCCGATCGAGCGCTCCGTCGCGGCGGCTGACGGCATCGACTACATCGAGTCGCAGAGCGACCAGGGATTGTCGACCATCAATGTTCGCCTCGAGCTCAACGTCAACACGGCGGGAGCGTTGGCGGACATCAGCGCGCGCGTGAATCAGGTTCGTGGTGATCTGCCGCCCGAGGCGGAGGTCCCCGCGATCTCCCTCGAACCCTCGGACGCCGCGTTCGCCTCGATGTACCTCAGCTTCGATTCGAAAATTCTCGCGGAGAACCAGGTCACCGACTACCTGCTCCGGGTGGTGCAACCACGGCTGTCGGCGGTGGACGGCGTGCAGCGGGCCGACATCCTCGGCGGCCGGACGTTCGCCCTCCGGGCGTGGCTCAAGCCCGACCGGATGGCGGCGCTGAATGTCAGCCCCGCCCAGGTCAGACAAGCGCTCGCCGCCAACAACTACCTTTCGGCCGTGGGACAGACCAAGGGCACCTATGTCCAGCTCAACCTCTCGGCGACCACCGACGTCCAGTCGATCGAGGACTTCCGTCGGCTGGTGATCCGCCAGGAAGGCGGCACGCTGGTCCGGCTCAGCGACGTCGCCGAGGTCGTGCTGGGCGCCGAGAACTACGATCAGGACGTGCGCATGTCCGGTCAGCGGGCGGTCTTCATGGGCATATGGGTGCTGCCCAACGCCAACGCGCTCGACGTGATCGGCCGTGTCCGCGCGGAGCTCGACAAGATCAAACGAGAGCTGCCCACGGGCCTGACCGGCATGATCGCCTTCGACGCGACCAAGTACATCGACAACGCCATCCACGAGGTTCGCAAGACCCTGTTCGAAACCATCGGCATCGTCATCATCGTCATCTTCCTATTCCTGGGGTCCCTGCGGGAAGTGGTGGTGCCCGTCGTGGCCATCCCCGTGTCGCTCATCGGCGCGGTTTTCCTGATGCAGGTCTTCGGCTTCTCTTTGAACCTGCTCACCCTGCTCGCCATCGTGCTCTCGGTCGGTCTCGTGGTCGATGACGCCATCGTCGTCGTCGAGAACGTCGACCGTCACATACGCGAAGGGAAGTCCTCGGTCGAGGCCGCGCTCCTCGGCGCCCGCGAGCTCGTAGGGCCGATCATCGCCATGACCATCACCCTCGCCGCCGTGTACACGCCGATCGGCTTTCAGGGCGGGCTCACGGGAGCCCTTTTTCGTGAGTTCGTCTTCACCCTTGCTGGCGCCGTCCTCATCTCGGGGATCGTGGCGCTGACCCTCTCCCCGATGATGTCCTCGGTCCTGGCCCGTACGCAACGGCACGGCGGATTCGCGGAGCTCGTCAAGCGCACTTTCGACCGGGTGAGGGCCCGCTATTCCAGCATGCTGGCAACGACCCTGGCCAATCGCCCCGCCGTCTACCTCGTATGGGTGGTGCTCACCCTGTTGGTCTTCCCGCTGTACTCGTTCTCGGCGAAGGAGCTGGCGCCCACCGAGGACCAGGGCGTCGTCTTCGGCAAGGTCGACGTGCCGGCCAACGCGACGATGGAGCAGCTGACGCCATACACTGAACAGGTCTTTAACGCTTTCCAGTCGACGCCGGAGTTCAGCCACAGCTTCCAGATCACGTTCCCGAGCGGCGGCTTCGGCGGCATGATCGTCAAGCCCTGGACCGAGCGGAAGCGCGACATCTTTGGCATCCAGCAGGAACTGTTCGGCAAGCTCATGGGCATCACCGGCGTCCTCGCACCGGTGTTCTTGCCGCCCGCCTTGCCCAGCTCCGGGATCTTCCCGGTCGAATTCGTCATTGCCTCGACGGGCACGCACGAAGAGCTGGTACGTGTCGCCGACCAGCTGGTCATGGAGGCGATCAAGAGCAACCAGTTCGCGTTCCCACCCGTGACCGACGTCAAGATCGACCAGGCCGAGGCGGAGGTCGTGTTCGACCGAGACAAGATCGCCACCATGGGTCTCAGCATGCAGCAAGTCGGCAGCGATCTCGCCACCATGCTGGGCGGCAACTTCATCAACCGCTTCAGCATGGCGGGGCGCAGCTACAAGGTGATCGCCGAGGTCGAGCGCACCGGCCGCCTCAACCCCGACAGTCTGGCGGCTATCTACGTCACCGGTCCCCATGGTTCGGTCATCCCACTCTCGTCGATCGCCACGATCCGCACCGGCGTCGAGCCTCGCACCCTCAACCGCTTCCAGCAGCTCAACGCCGTGAAGATCTCCGGCGTGGCGCCGCGGGGACTGGACGAAGGGCTTCACGTCCTCGAGTCCGCGGCCGAGAAAATCCTGCCTCCGGGCAGCCGCATCGACTACACCGGCGAGTCCCGGCAGCTCAGACAAGAAGGCGGCAAGTTTCTGCCCGCCATGGGACTGGCAATCCTGCTCATCTTCTTGGTGCTGGCCGCCCAGTTCAACTCGTTCCGGGATCCCATCGTCGTGCTCGCAGGCTCGGTTCCTCTGGCGATGTTCGGCGCCTTGCTGTTCACCTTCCTGAAGTTCTCCGGCCCGCCCGGGATGAAGTTCGGCCTCACCGAGGGCTGGACGACCACCCTCAACATCTATTCGCAGGTCGGCCTGGTCACGCTGGTCGGCCTCATCGCCAAGAACGGAATCCTGGTGGTCCAGTTCGCCAATCTCGAGCAAGCCCGCGGCCTGTCCAAAGTCGCCGCCGTGCAGGCGGCGGCCGAGACGCGGCTGCGTCCCATCCTCATGACCACCATCGCCACGGTTGCCGGGCACTTCCCCCTGACGCTCGTGACCGGTCCCGGAGCGGCGGCGCGCAACTCGATCGGGATCGTTCTCGTCGGCGGGATGGCCCTCGGAACGATCTTCACTCTCTTCGTGGTTCCGTCGGTCTACGTGCTCGTGGCGAAGGATCATCGCAAGGAGCGCGAGCGCTTGCGGCGGGTCCCGGCTGCCCCCGTCGATGGAGAGCCTCTTCTTCCGGCGCAGCTCTCATCCCCGTGAGAACCCTCGCGCCAGCGCCGGTGTCCATGCGGTCCCTTTGCGGTTTGGAGATTCTGTTTCTCGCGCTGGTGTCGTGCGCGCATGAAAAGCCGCCGGTGCCCGCCGACGTAGCCTCCCTACCGCCCCTGCCCCGCTCGTCAATCGCCGCCGTCGTTCAGCAGCGCGCCACGTTGAAGTTGACGGACGAGCAGGTCCGGGACCTCGAAGCGCTCGATCAAGATCGGGAGAAAGCGAACGCCGCGATCTTGGCGGAGGTCGATCAAAGGCAGAAAGCGGCGGCGGCCGCTAGCTCCGGAAGTGGTGGCGCCAGAAATGCCCCATCGACTGGGGGCATGAATGGAGGCGCTATGAACGGCGGCGGCATGCGCGGCGGCGGGATGCGGGGCGGGGGTATGGGTGGTCGGCACGGAGCGCCGCCCGCGAGCCATCCATCGGCCGCCGGTCCCGACGCGGCGACCGTACAAGATCGATTGGACGAGAACGACACCAAGGCCTTCCTCGACGCCGAGCAGGTGCTGACCGAAGCCCAGCGCGACCCGGCGCGCGAGATCGCCTCTGACTATCGCGCGCAGCTCTACGATTGGCGCGAGCGCGAGAGACAGAAAGGCGCTGCAGCAACATCAACAACATCAACAACATCAAAATGATGAGCCCGTCGACAGCGCCGGCCCCCAAGCGCTGAGCGCAAGTGACGGCGCCCGCGGCTCGTCGTACACTGCGCGGCCGTGATCGACATCCGTCTGCTCCGCGAAAATCCCGACGAGGTGCGCGCCGGCTACGCGCGCCTCGGCGGTGGCATCGACCTCGACCCCGTGATCGCGCAGGACGCGCGCCTACGCGATCTCAAGAACGAGTCGCAGACGATGCAGGCCGAGCCGAACCGCCTGTCGAAGGACATCGGCCGCGCCGCGCCAGGCGAGGCGCGCGAGCAGGCCAAGGCGGCCAGCACGGCGCTCAAGGTCAAGATCGAGCAGCTCGCGGGCGAGCTCGCGGCGGCCGAGGCGAAGCTCGACGAGCTCCTGCTCGAGCTGCCGAACCTGCCCCATCCCTCCGTGCCCGTGGGCAAGGACGACTCGGAGAACAAGATCGTGCGCGAGGAGGGGCAGAAGCGCGCCTTCGATTTCGTGCCACAGCCGCACTGGGACCTCGGCACCAAGCTCGACATCATCGACTTCGAGCGTGGCGTGAAGATCTCGGGCTCGCGCTTCTACGTGCTCAAGGGCTGGGGCGCGCGGCTGCAGCGCGCCCTCATCACCTACATGCTCGACCTGCACACGCAAAAGCACGGCTACGTCGAGATCTACCCACCCTACATGGTGCGCCGCGAGTGCCTGGTGGGCACGGGCAACCTGCCCAAGTTCGGCGACAACCTATATCACGACGCCAACGAGGACTTCTGGTGGATCCCCACGGCCGAGGTGCCCGTGACGAACCTCTACCGCGAGGAGATCCTCGACGGCGCGAGCCTGCCCGTCCGGCACGTCGCGTTCACGGCCTGCTTTCGCCGCGAACAGATGGCGGCCGGGCGCGACACGCGCGGCATCAAGCGCGGCCACCAGTTCGACAAGGTCGAGCTCGTGAAGTTCGTCCGACCCGAGACGTCGATGGACGAGCTCACGGCCCTGCTCTCAGACGCCGAGGACGTGCTGCGCGGCCTCGAGCTCCCCTACCGCGTCGTGCAGATGTGCACGGGTGACCTCTCATTTTCGGCCATGGCCAAGCTCGACCTCGAACTGTGGGCGCCCGGCTGCAACGAGTGGCTGGAGGTCAGCTCGTGCTCGAACTTCGGCGAGTTTCAGGCGCGCCGCGCGAAGATCAGGTTCAAGGACGGTCAGGAGAAAACCCGCTTCGTCCACACGCTGAACGGGTCCGGGCTGGCCCTGCCGCGCACGCTCATCGGGATCCTCGAGACGTATCAGCGCGCCGATGGGAAGATGGACGTCCCGGCCGCGCTGCGGCCGTATCTGGGTGGCGCGGCCGTCCTCGGCTGAGCCAGCCTGGCCCTGAATTTTCGCCTGCGCGTGGCGGTTTTGCGGTCCTCCCGTGTAACCTGCCGTAAACGTTGCCTTCCCAGGACTTTGCAGGTACATTGATTCGCGTCCGAGATGACCAAGGCCGATCTCATCGACTTCGTCGCCGAACGAACGAAGCTGCCCCGTGGTCGCGCGGAGCTGCTCGTGGGGCAGATGTTCGACTGCATGGTCGATGCGCTCCAAAAGGGCGAGGGCATCGAGATCCGGGGCTTCGGCAGCTTTTCGATCCGCTCGTACCGTGAGTATCAGGGGCGCAATCCCCGCACGGGCGAGGCGGTGCACGTCAAGCCGAAGCGGCTCGCCTTCTTCAAGGTCGGCAAGGAGCTCCGGGATCGCGTCAACGCCGCGCGCGGCGGGCAGGCCGCCCCCGCGTCAGCGACCGGCACTGGCACGCCCTGACGGGGGGCGGCGGGTGCGCGCCGCGAGAGTCGACGCCATGCGCCTCGCGCTGTCCCGACCTCAGGCCTGGTCACCCGTGAACAGATCCATGAGCTTCTGAGCCTCGCGGACGGAGTCGAATTCCCGCTCCACGCGCGCGCGCGCGGCGAGGGCCAGGCGCGGACCGAGCGCGGGCTCGTCTATGAGGCGCTCGAGGGCCGCGGCCAGCGCGAGCGCGTCACGCTCCGGCACGAGGAGCCCCTCGCGTCCGTCCTCTATCAACTCCGGGATCCCGGAGACGCGGGTGCTGACGACCGGCGTTCCCGCCGCCATGGCCTCCATCAACGACACCGGGATGCCGTCTCGGTCTCCGCTGGTCGTGACCACGCTCGGGAGGGCGAAGATCGACGCGGTGTACAAGCCCGCGCGCACCTCGGCCTGTGGCCGAGCGCCCGTCAGCTCCACCATCTCCTCGAGGCCGAGGCGGGCGATGCGCGCTTCGAAGTCCGACTTGAGCGGACCGTCGCCCACGATGCGGCAGCGCAACCGCCGGCCTCGCCGGGCGAGCTCACCCATGGCATCGATCAGGACGTCGAATCCCTTGATCGCGTCGAGACGGCCGACTGACAAGACCGTCAGCGGCTCCCGCTCGGCGGGACGGAACGGCAGCGACGCCAGGTCCACGCCGCAGTGGATCACGTGCAACCGCTCGCGCGCCCGAGGCGTCGCGCGCGCCGCCAACCACTCCACGTTGAAACGCGAAATCGTGACGGGCACCTTCGCTGACTCTATCTTCTCCTTGAGCAGGTGATCGTTCACGAAGATGTCGTGCGCGTGGCACGTGAAACCGAACGGCTTGTCGAGCAAGCGGGCGAGCGCCCACGCCACCGTCGACGGAAACGTACCCCAGTGGGCGTGAATGATGTCGGGATCGAAGGCGCGCATCCACGGAAGGTGCTCCAGCCCTCGCGCGAGACCCTCCAACGTCTTGGCCAGATCGACGGGGCGTCGCCAAAGGCGTCGGGTTACCTGAGCGACGATCGACGTCAGCTTGGCCGGGTGCGAAGAGAGCGCGCGCAGGCGGGCCCAGGCTGCCGGCCGACCAGACAAGGGATGCCGCGCGCGCGACAACAAGCGCTCTGCGTCCGGCTGCACGAGCTTCTCGTGCGGCGCCTTCAAGGACAGGATCTGCACGTCCGCGCCGAACCCGATCAGCGCCGAGATCTCGCGCACGATGAAGGTCTCCGACCAGCACGGGAACAATGACACGACGTACAGAACCCGCGGAGGGCGCGCGGCCAACGATCGCCTCCTACCGGCTCCGCCGCGCGGCGGCCGAAGTGTGCCATTTGAACGCGTGCTCCACCATGGTCTGGAGGTCGGGATAATTGGGGCGCCACCCGAGCAGCGTCGCGGCCTTCGCCGGATCCGCGACGAGCGAAGGGGGATCGCCGGCTCGTCGTGCGACCTCGCCGCGCGCGACCGACCGCCCGCTGACGCGCTCGACGGCGTCGATCACCTCGCGAACGGAGTGTCCCGCGCCCGTCCCCACGTTGGCGGCGAAGCTGCCGCCTCCAGCGGCGAGATGACGCAAGGCCAGGACATGCGCGGCGGCCAGATCAGAGACGTGAACGTAGTCGCGAACAGCGGTCCCGTCGGGCGTCGGGTAGTCCGTGCCGAAGACCGAGAGGGGCTTGCCTCCCAACGCCGCCGCGATGGCGAGCGGGATGAGATGGCTCTCACCCGCATGATCCTCGCCGAGATCGCCTTCCGGATCGGCGCCTGCGGCGTTGAAGTAACGCAACGCCGCCCAGCGCAGACCATAGGCGTCGCCGTACCAGCGCAAGATCCGTTCGACGAAGAGCTTCGAATCCCCGTAGGGACTGACAGGCATCAAGTGGTGGTCTTCCCGAATCGGAACGGCGACGGGTTGGCCATAAACCGCGGCGCTCGACGAGAACACCAGGTCGCGAACGCCGTGGGTCACCATGGCGTCCAACAGGTTGAGCGTGCAGACGAGGTTGTTGCGAAAATATTTGCGCGGGTCGCGCACCGATTCACCGACCTCGATGCGCGCCGCGAAGTGGATGACGGCGGTGATGGCGTGCTCCTTCAAGACGCGCGCAATAGCGGCGGAGTCGTCGAGCTCCCCTTCCTCGAAGGCTCCCCACCGGAGCGCCCACCTGTGCCCCGAGGACAAGTTGTCGAATACCACGGGCGTGAGGCCGGCTGCCGCGACCTGCTTCGCCGTTTGACTGCCGATGAACCCTGCGCCGCCTACGATGAGAACTGTCACGTCGCCTGAGATCCTGGGGGCAAAAGTAACATGAACAAGTGACGCGGAGCTCGTGAGCGGCTCATCGCGACGGCACGCCGAGGACGTCCAGATACTGATCCACGGTGACGCGCTCCTCGAAGCGGTCCAGGCGATACTGAACGCGCGCCGGCCCCCTCGCGGCGTCGTCGAGCAGGGTCGCGGACGCCACCGCTATGGCGTGCGCGTCTCGCACAGATACCAGGATCCCGCTGCCCCCGGCGAGCACCTCGCGAGACCCGCCGGGACAGTCGGTGCTGATGACGCGGCACCCGCAAGCCATGGCCTGGACGAGCGCGCCCGGGAGCCCTTCATAAATCGACGAGAGCACGAAAAGCGCGGCGCGGCTCATGTACCGGAACGGATTGTGATCGAACCCGGGCAGGCGCACGTCGGCCACGACGCCCAACGACTTTGCCAGCGCTTCGAGGCTCGCGCGCTCGTCCCCCTCGCCGAGGATGACCAGTCGAGCCGGCCGCAGGGCACGAAGCTCGGCGAAGGCACGCAGTAAGGTCGCGAAGTCCTTCTGCGGCGCCAACCGTCCCACGCCCAGCATGACGGGCGGCGCGCCGGGCGCGAACCACGGATCGTCGAGGGGCGCCGAGGCACTCTGGAGGAGATCGGCCGTGACGACAGGATTGTAGATCGTGCGAAGCTTCAGTGCGGAAAGACCGAGGCCTGCGGCGAGGCTCTGCTCCACGCTCTTGGAAACCGCAATGACGGCGCTGGCGCTGCCGTAGAAGCGCTGCATGAGGACGCGCAAGGCCGCGCCCCGCAGTCCGTGGATCTGGCCGCGCGGCAACAGGACGTTCGCCTCGCGCAGGACGACACGCACGCCCGTGCGGGCCAAGGCGGCGGCCCACAGGGCGAGGAGGTTCGCGTGCTCGAGCGTCGAGAGCAGCGCCGCCGGGCGCTCGCGACGCAGGTAACGGACGAGCGCGGGGAGAGCCAGGGCGGTCCGCGAAGCGCCGAACGAAATGACCCTCACGCCCGGCGGAACCTGAGACGCGAGCGGGCCACCCGGAATCGCCAGCACGAGGTCGACACCGTGACCGCGGGCCGAGAACGAGGCGCCCAGCTGCAGCATGACCCGCTCCGCTCCCCCATCGTCCAGCGTGGGCAAGAACAAGGCGAGCCGCTGGGATGATCCGCGTGCCGGCATGGGCGTTTCGCGCTACGCCACGCGCCAGGTCGTGCCCGCCGGCGTGTCCATGAGGTCGACGCGCGCCTCCTTGAGGGCCTTGCGGATCTCGTCGGCGCGCGCGAAGTCCTTGGCGGCGCGAGCGGCGGCGCGAGCGGCGATCTGAGCCTCGACCCACGCGGGGTCGATGCCGAGCCGGGCGCACCGACGGGCGCGCCGCGCGAGCAGGAACTCCCGGGGGGGGCGGCGAAAGATGCCCAGGGTCTCGCCGCAGGCCGCGAGATCGCGGCGCAGGCGCGCGAGCGTCCGCCGCCACACGTCCTTGGGCGCCGACTTCGGCTCGTCGAGGAGCTTGTTGGCGAGCACGAACGAGTCGTAGAGGTGGCCCACGGCCGCCGCCGTGTTGAAGTCGTCGTCCATGGCCTCGCGGAACGCCGCGAGCGTGCGATCGGCCGGCGGCACGACCTCGCCCGAGAGATCGCCCTGCCCGGCGGCCCCCGCGCCCGCCTCGTCGAGGCGCTCGAGCACGCGGTAAAAGTACTCGAGGCGCTCCTCGGCGTCGTCGAGGTCCGGGAAGGTCTCGCCGTCCTTGCCGATCGTAAAGCCCACGGGGCTGCGGTAGTGGGTGCTCACGAACAGCAGGCGCAGCGCCTCGAGATCGTTCGTGGCCTGGACCCGCCGGATGTTGACGACGTTGCCGAGCGACTTCGACATCTTCTCGCCGCCGAAGTTCACCATCCCCGAGTGCAGCCAGTGGCGGGCGAACTGGCCTTCGCCGAAGGCGCCCTCGGACTGCGCGATCTCGTTTTCGTGGTGCGGGAAGATGAGGTCGGCGCCGCCGCCGTGGATGTCGAACGGCTCGCCCAGGTAGCGGTGCGCCATGCCCGAGCACTCGATGTGCCAGCCGGGACGGCCCTGGCCCCACGGGCTGTCCCAAGCCGGCTCGCCGGGCTTGGCGGCCTTCCAGAGCGCGAAGTCGAGCGGGCTCCGCTTGTGCTCGTCGACCTCGATGCGGGTACCCGACTTCAAATCGTCGACGCTCTGGCCCGAGAGCCGCCCATAGGCCGGAAAGCCCGAGACCGAGTAATAGACGTCGCCGTGCGCGGCGTAGGCGAGGCCCTTGTCCTCGAGGCGGCGCACGATGTCTATCACCTCGGCGATGTGCTCCGTGGCGCGCGGCTCCTCGTCGGCTGGCGCGAGCCCGAGCGCGCCCATGTCCTCGTCCATGAGCTTCGTGTAGCGCTCCGCGATCTCGGTCGGGCGAACGCCCTCGGCGTTGGCCTTTCGGATGATCTTGTCGTCGACGTCCGTGACGTTGCGGACGTACGTCACCGCGAAGCCGCTCGCGCGCAGGTGGCGCGCGATGACGTCCCAGGCGACGAGCATGCGGGCGTGGCCCACGTGGCAAAGGTCGTAGACGGTGATGCCGCACGCGTACATGCCGACCTTGCCCGGCGCGAGGGGCTCGAAGGAGACCTTGCGGCCGAGGCGCGTGTCGTAGAGGCGCAGGCTCACCGGCGCGTCTCGCGGGCGAACGCGCCCAGGTTGACGACCCCGAAGACGGCGACGACGAGCGCGAGGAAGAGCGTCGGCAGGTGGTCGCGCGGCCGATCGGCCTCGATGACCAGGTAGGCGTCTTCGGCGACACGCACCGTCGCGAGCGTGCGCGCGGCGGCGATCGTGGCCCAGGGCAGGCGCCGTTCGGCGCGCGTCGTCTTCACGAGGAGCGCGTCCTCGACGACGGCGAGGTCAGACACGTGGGCCTTCACCGTCTCGCGCGCGTCGCGGATGTCGACCCGGCGGTCGAGCTCGCCGAGCGCGCTCAACGCGGCGTCGCGGTCGGGGCCTTCGAAGCGCGCGACGAAGGTCCAGCGCTCGACGGGCGGTGGCCCGTCGCCGAGCGAGAGTGGACCCGCCGCGGTCGCGCCCGCCACATCGACGCGGACGAGGCCCTTGGCGGCGACGATCGCCCCGCCGCGGCGCTCGATCTCGGCGCGCGCCGCCGCGCCCTCGACGAACCGTTCGCGCGGCAAGCCCACGAGAACCTCGTCGAGGCGTCGCACGTCGATGACCACGAGGTCGCCCGGCGCGAGCGTCACGGGATCACCCGCGCGATCGTGCAGCGTGAGCGCGCCTCCACGCGCGGCGGCGAGGGCGGCGCGCAGATCGGCCAACGCGAAGACGTGACTGGCGGCGACGTGCGCCGAGAAGAATGCGCGCACGGCGTCCTCGAACGGCAGCTCGCCGAAGCGCACGAGCCGTCCTTCGAAGACGTCGTCCTCGGCGCTGGCCGCGGGCAGCGGGCTCGGCAGCCGATGCACGAAGAGGTGATCGCCCGTCCCGAGCACGCGAAAGAACTGGCTGAACGTCCAGGAGCCCTTCGTGTCCACCTCGAGCCCGCTCGCGCGATCGGGCGCGCCGCGCACGCGCACGTAGCGGTTGTCGAGACCGGTCATCGTCGTGCGTGGCGAAAACGTCACGCGCGCCTCGCCGAGATCGAGGGGCTCGCTCGAAGACAGCGCGTAGCGCAGCTCGTGGCGCACGTGGAAGACGAGGAAGAAGGCGAGCGCTGCCGCCGCGAGGGCGAGGAGAGGCGAGCGCGTGCGCGGCGAGCGGATGTGGGCGAACTCGTCCACGCCTCCGGCCTGGCCCCGGTCGCTCGTCGGGGCCGGCGCGGAGGCGTTCGTCTTGGCCCGATCGGTCATGGCGGCGGCGAAATGGCTGGAGAGCCTACCACAACGCCGTTTCGAGCCAGGCCGAACGGGCCGCGCATCCACGAGGCGGGGCCCGGGTCGGACTTGCTCTCGTCGGATCTTTCCGCTATCTGCGGGGAGTGCCTGGGATGAGGCGGTCCGTGCTCCTCGTGTGGCTGGCGACGACCGGCGCGCTCGCCGGCTGCCGGCACGTCGTCAAGACGCCGGTCGAGGCGTACCAGCGCTTCTCGGCCGCCGTGACGGCGCGCGACGGCGGCGCGCTGTTCGACGCGCTCGACCAGCCGACGCGCTGGGCGTGGATGAGCATCCAAAAGTTCCACCGCGAGGCCTACGACATCGTCCTCAGCAACTATCCCGAAGGGCCGGAGCGGGAACGGGAGTCGCATCGCTTCCAAGGCGGCGCGACCGCCACGAGCGCGCGCGAGCTGTTCCGCGCCGAGATCGCGCCTGGCGCCCTGCCCATGCTCGCGCCGCTCGTCGCGGCCGACGCGAAGGTCGAGGACCCCTCGCCCGACGGCCACGCCGCGGTCGTGCTCGCCTCGGGCGCGCGCGTGCCCTTCGCGCGCGGCGAGGACGGCGGGTGGGGCTTCTCGGGCCTCGCCAAGGACGCCGAAGATCTGAAGTCGCGCTCCTATCACGACCTCGAGGTCGTGCGCGCCTCCGCGGCCGACTACGAGCGCGCCGCGACGCGGGCCGGAAAATGAGCGACGCGAGATGACTCCGAAGGGCAAAGAAGATCCCTCGCGCGACCAGGCGCAGCTCTCGTTCGAGTCGCGCCTCACGGTGCCGCCCGCGGCCGTCGCGCCACACACCGCCGTGACACCTGAGGCGCCGCCGCCTTCTTCGGTGGAGGTTCGGGAGGGGCAACCACCCCCGCCGCCCTCGTCGTCGTCGTCGCCCCGCATCTGGGTCGTGTCCGAGCTCCTGCGCGCCGCGCGACTGGCGCTCGAGAGCCGCTTCACCGACGTGCGTGTCGAAGGCGAGGTCTCGGGCCTCAAGCGCTCGGGCGGGGGACATCTTTATTTCTGCCTCAAGGACGCGCAGGGCCAGCTCGACTGCGTGCTCTACGCGCGCGAGGCGGCGCGCCTGCGCTTCCAGGTCGAGGAGGGAATGGCCGTGCGGTGTCGCGGGCGCCTCACGCTCTACGAGGCGCGCGGCCGCTTCCAGATGACGGTGACCGAGGTCGAGCCCACGGGCGCGGGCGCGCTCGCGCTGGCGTTCGAGCAGCTCAAGACCAAGCTGGCCGCCGACGGGCTCTTCGACACGGCACGCAAGCGCGCCCTGCCCTTCTTCCCGCGACGCGTGGGCGTCGTGACCTCCGCCACGGGCGCCGTCATCCGCGACATCGTCCGCGTCGCACACCGCCGCTGCCCCGTGCCGATCCTGCTCGCGCCCACGCCCGTGCAGGGCGAGGGCGCATCGCTCGCGATCGCGGCGGCGATCCGCCGGCTCGCGAGCGTCGCCGACGTCGACGTCATCATCGTCGCGCGCGGCGGCGGCTCGCTCGAGGACCTGTGGGCGTTCAACGAGGAGCCGGTCGCGCGCGCGATCTTCGCCTGCCGCGTGCCCGTGATCTCTGCCGTCGGGCACGAGACGGACTTCACGATCGCGGACTTCGTGGCTGACGTCCGCGCGCCGACGCCGTCGGCCGCCGCCGAGCGCGCCGTTCCCGTGCTCGCCGATCTGCGCGCCGAGCTGGCGCTCATCTGCCGGCGCGCCGGCCGCGCGACGGCCGAGCACGTGCGCGCGCGCCGCCACGCCCTCGAGCGCGCCCGCGCCCGCCTCGGCGATCCGCGGCGCCTCCTCGACGAGCGCCGGCAGGCCGTCGACGACGTCGTCGAGCGCGCGCGCCGCCAGCTCAGGCGCCAGCTCGCGGTGGCGCACGCGGGCTTGCGCGCGCTCGAGACACGGCTCTACCGCGCACATCCGCAGCGGCGCGTCTCCGAGCGCCGCCACGCCCTCGCGGCCCTTCGGCACCGTCTCGAGGCCGCGCCGAGTGGCGCGCTCGCCGGACGCCGGCACGCCATCGACGCCGCGCGCGGCAAGCTCGAGGCGCTCTCGCCGCTCAACGTGCTCGAGCGCGGCTTCAGCCTCGCGCAGCTGGCGGACGGACGGCTGCTCACGCGCGCCGAGGACGCGCGGCCCGGCGACCAGCTGCGCGTGCGCCTGCGCCGGGGCGAGATCCACGCCGAGGTCCGCGACGCCCCCGATGGCGGCGCGGCGGCGCCGCGCAAGGCTGGGCCGTGATCCGTGCCGCCGTCCTGGGCGCCGACGTCTCGATGAGCCGCTCGCCCGCGATTCACCGGGCGGCCTTCCGCGCCCTCGGCCTGCCGGGAACCTATGAGGCGCTGAGCGTCGACGCGGCCGGCTTCAAGGCACTCGTCGCTGACCTCCGCGCGCGCGGGTTCCGCTACCTCAACGTCACGATTCCGCACAAGCGCGCCGCCGACGCGCTGGCCGACACGCGCGGCCCCGAAGTCCGGGCCTCGGGCGCCGCCAACACGCTGCTCTTCGAGGCGGGCAAGGGCGCGCGGCGCGCCCCCGTCCGTACGCGCGCCGAGAACACAGACGGCCCCGGGCTCCTCGCGGCGCTCGCCGACCTCGGCGTCACGCCGCGTGGCTCCCGGATCGTCATGGTGGGCGCGGGCGGCGCCGCGGCCGGCGCGCTCGAGGCCCTGACGCGGGGGGGAGCGAGGGTGACGCTCCTGGCCCGGCGGCCGGCGGCCGCGCGGGCCGTGCGGGCGCGCCTGCCGGCAGGGCAACGCGCCCGCGTCGAGATTCGCTCGTTCGGCCCCGCGACGTTGGAACATGCGCTCGCCCGCGCCACTGCGCTGGTCTCGGCCGTCCCGGCGGCAGCGTGGATCCCGCGCACCGTTCGCCCGCTTCGAGCTCTCGGCCGCGACACGGCCGTGCTCGAGATGGCCTACGGCAGCCTCACGCCTCTGGGCGCCGAAGCCCGATCCCGCACGACGAGGTACGCCGATGGCCTGGGCATGCTCGTGCATCAGGCCGCTCGGGCCGTCCAGCTCGCGGTCGGAGAGATGCCGCCCCTGCCGCTCCTCTTCCGCGCCGCCCGCGGACGCTAAACGCCCGAGAAACGCTTATGACGGGGTCAGGTGAGCCGGTCAAGGATCGCCTCGACCTGCCCGACGTAGCCGCCCCCGAAGAGGTTCACGTGAACCATGAGGGGGTAGAGCTGATAGAGCGGCACGCGCGCGGCGTGGCCCGCGGCGAGCGGCCAGGCTTCCTCGTAGGCAGCGAACGTGCGCGCGCCGAAGCCGCCGAAGAGCCGCATCATCGCGAGATCGATCTCGCGGTTGCCGCCGTAGACGGCAGGGTCGCACAGGCACGGCGCGCCGGCCTCGTCGCAGAGGAGGTTGCCGCCCCACAGATCGCCGTGCAGGCGCGCCGGCGGCTCGGGCGGTCCCACGAGGGCGTCGAGCTCCGCGAAGAGGCGCTCGAAGCCACGCCGCATGCGCGACGACGCCAGCCCCTCGTCGGCCGCGCGTCGCAGCTGTGGCTCGAGGCGGCGGGCGCGGTAGAACTCCGCCCAGCCGGCACGGCCGCCGCCGACGGCGGTGTTGTCCTGCGGCAAGCGTCCGATGAAGTTGTCGCGGTCGAGGCCGAAATCGGGCGCGCCACGCCGGTGGAGGGCGGCCAGCCCACGCCCGAGGCGCTCGTCGAAGTCGGGCGCGGGCGGCGCCGCGACGACGAGCTCGAGCGCGAGGAAGCCCGGCCCGTGCGCGACGACCTCGGGCACGCGCAACACGCGCGCCTCGGCAAGCCACGCGAGTCCGCGCGCTTCCGCCGCGAACATGCCAGCGGGCTCGCGCACGTTGGTCTTCACGAACAAGCGCCGGCCGTCGGCCAGCGTGACGGCCTCGGCGCGGTTGATGTCGCCGCCGCCCACGGGCCGCTCCCCCGCGATTCGCCCCGCCACGGCGGCCTCCAGCGCCGCCCGAATGCCCGCCTCCATCCCGCCTCTCTAGAGCTCGTGCACACAACGCAGGTGCGCCACGAGGCCGCGGCAGGCCGCCTCGCACAACTCGAAGACGTCCTCGAACCCGCGCGGGCCGCCATAATACGGGTCGGGCACCTCGGCGCCGGGCGGCGCAGCGGGATCGAAGGAGCGCAGGAGCCGCACCTTCGCGCGATCGGCGTCCGAGCGCGCGAGGCGCATGAGCTCGTCGCGGTTCGAGCAGTCCATGGCGAGCACGTGGTCGCAGCCGTCGAAGGACGCCGAGGTGAACTGGCGCGCGCGCCCCGCGAGCGGAATACCGCGGGCGGCGCCCACGGCGCTGCTGCGCTTGTCGCGCGGATCGCCCACGTGCCAGTCGCCCGTGCCGGCGCTCGAGACGGCGATGCGATCGGCGAGCCCCTCCCGGTCGACGAAGTGGCGCATCACCGCCTCCGCCGTCGGCGACCGGCAGATGTTGCCGAGGCAGACAAAGCAAACGCGGACCACGGCACTCCGTGTCAGGTCTTGGGGACGTCGTCGGACTGCGTGGCGGCGCCGTTCCGTTGCGCCGCCTCCGCCGCCGCCGCGTCGGCCATGTGCTCTGCGTCGACAACGCTCGCCGCTTCTTCCTCGGCGAGCATGGCCTCGACCTCGCCGGGCGGACCGACGCGCTTGCGCCGCCGCCGCCGCTTGGGCTCCTTGTCGGCCTTGTCGCCGCCGCCCGCGACCTCCGACTTCTCGATCGGCGTCTTGTCGTTGGGCGAGCGGATCTCGAAGTCCTCGACGTGGAACGACCCGCGGGCCTTGACGACGATGCGCTTCTGCAGCCGCTTCTCGATGTCCTCGAGGAATGGACGATCCGTCGAGGCCAGCACCTGCGCGACGTCGGGGTGAACCTCGATGAGCACGGTGTCGCCCTCGACGAGATCGCCCTGACGGCGCAGCTCGCGAAAGAGCTCGTAGCACACCGTGCGACGCGACTTCGTGTAGCCCTTGCCCTCGCAGGCCGTGCACGGCTCCGTGAGGTTGTGCAGCAACGACTCGCGCGTGCGCTTGCGCGTCATCTCGATGAGCCCGAGCTCGGAGATGCGTGTCACGGCCGCCTTCGCGCGGTCCTTGCGCAGGTAGTCGTTGAACGCCCGCGTGACCTTGTCGCGGTTGTGCGGGCGATCCATGTCGATGAAGTCCACGACGATCATGCCGCCGATCGAGCGGATGCGGAGCTGCTCGGCCACCTCGCGGCAGGCCTCGAGGTTGGTCTTCGTGATGGTGTCCTCGAGGCTCGACTTGCCCACGAAGCGCCCCGTGTTGACGTCGATGGCCGTCAGCGCCTCCATCTCGTCGACGATGAGGTACCCGCCCGACTTGAGCCAGACCTTGCGCTCGAGCGCGCGGTCGATCTCGATCTCGATGCCAAAGCCGTCGAAGATCGGCTCCTGTCCTTCGTAGAGCTCGATCATCCCCGGGAAGTCGGGCATGAACGCCGCGATGAACTTCTTGACCCGCTCGTACTCGCCGCGCGAGTCGATGATGAGCTTCTCGACGTCCGCCGTGAAGAGGTCACGCACGGTGCGCAGCAGGAGGTCGAGGTCGTTGTAGATGAGCGACGGGCACCGGCCCGCCTCCGAGCGCTGGACGACGTTGTTCCAGAGCTTGATGAGGAACTCCATGTCGCTCTTGAGCTCGCGCTCGGACACGTTCTCGGCGACCGTCCGGACGATGAAGCCCGAGCCGGGCGGCCGCACGGACTCGACGATCTCGCGCAGGCGACGGCGCTCCTTGTCGGAGGCGATGCGGCGCGAGATGCCGATGTGGTCCACGGTCGGCATGAACACGAGGTGGCGCCCCGGCAGCGAGATGTAGCGCGTCGTCCGCGCCCCCTTCGTGCTGATGGGCTCCTTGGTGACCTGGACGATCACCTCCTGCCCTTCCTTGA
>DASZFV010000144.1:0-12444 GCA_035939455.1 Polyangia bacterium | reverse complement strand
GGCGCTGCGTAGGCGCCACCTCCGTCTGTGACGTGCCGGTCGGCAGTTGCGTGGGGTGCCTCACGAGCGCGCAGTGTGGCGGCGCGACGCCGACGTGCGACGTGACGGCGCACGTGTGCCGCGCCTGCGCGGCCGACAGCGAGTGCGCCGGCGCGACGCCGGCGTGCGACCCGAGCGGCGCGTGCGGGGTGTGTTCGGCGACGAACAGCTCGAAGTGCACGGGGCCGACGCCGGGCTGCGACGCCGCGACGGGGACGTGCCTGTCGTGCACGACCGACGCGCAGTGTGGCGGCACGAAGCCCGTCTGCGATACGGGGACGAACAAGTGCCGCGCCTGCGCCGCCGACACGGACTGCGGCGGCACGACCCCCGCGTGCGAGCCGAGCGGCGCCTGCGGCGCGTGCTCGGCCTCGAACGCCACGGCGTGCATCGCCGCGACGCCGCTCTGCGACACCCAGGCGGGCGTGTGCGTGGCGTGTCTCGCGAGCGCCCAATGCGGAACGGCGACGTCGCCCGTGTGCGACGACACGACCCACGTCTGCCGGGGTTGCGTCGGCGACGGCGACTGCCCCGGCGCCAATGGGGCGTGCCAGCCGAGCGGCGCCTGCGGCGCGTGCTCGGCGACGAACGCGACGGCGTGCACGGGCGCGACCGCGCTTTGCGACACGAGCGACGGAGTCTGCGTGTCTTGCGTGGCGTCCGCCGACTGCGGCGGCGGCACACCCGTCTGCGACGGCGCGACGCACGCGTGCCGCGCGTGCGCCGCCGACGCCGAGTGCGGCGGCACGACGCCCGTCTGCAGCGCGGGCGCGTGTGTCGCCTGCGCGGCGGGCAAGCCTGGCGCGTGCGCCGCCGCTCAGAAGGTCTGCGACACGACGTCGAGCACCTGCGTCGAGTGCGTCGCGAGCGCCGACTGCTCCGGCACGCGCCCCATCTGCGACTCGGGCACGCACACGTGCCGCATCTGCCTCACGAGCGCGGACTGCGATCCGAGGTTCCCGGTCTGTCTGTCGACGGGCGCTTGCGCGGTCTGCACGCCGACCGACACGGCTCGCTGTGGCGCGGGCAATCCGCTGTGCGACACGTCGGGAGGCGGCGGCGTCTGCGTGAGCTGCCTCGGCAACGCCGACTGCGGCGGGACGACACCCGTTTGCTCGGCCGCCACGCACGCTTGTGTCGGCTGCACGGCGGACGGCGCGCCCAGCTGCCCCGACCCCGCTCGCCCAGCCTGTCAGAAGGCCGGGCCGCTCGCGGGCGCCTGCACCGAGTGCTCGGCGACCAACCAGGCCCAGTGCGGCGGCGCCCAGCCCCAATGCCTGGTCGCGATCGGTCTCTGCGGGTGCGCGACCGACGCCGCGTGCGGCGCGGCGAGCTCCGGCCTCATCTGCAGCGGGCCGAACGGCTTCTGCGTTCCCGGCTGCGGGCCGAGCCACAACGGCTGCGCGGCGAACGCCACCTGCGTCGGCGTCTCGGCGGGCGTCGGCCACTGCGCGACGGCGGGCGGATGCACGGCTGACGCCGACTGCGCGTCGCTCTTGCCTCGCTGCGACACGACGGAGAGCGTCGACACGTGCGTTCAGTGCCTCCTCGACAAGGACTGCCCGCCGCCGTTCGTGTGCGCGACCGGCACGCAGACCTGCGTCGAGTGTACCGCGACGAATCAGAGCGCGTGTCGCGCCGATCTCGGCGGCGCCCGCTGCGTCTCGGGCGACTCGTGCGGCTGCGCCATGGACGCCGATTGCGGCGCGACCACGTCGGGGCGCGTTTGCGACGCCACGACCGCGCGCTGCGTCCCGGGCTGCCGCGCGACAGGCGGCAACGGTTGTCCGACGTCGCTCCTGTGCACGTCCGCCGGCAACGACATCGGCGTCTGCCAGCCGCGGCCGGTGGTGACCGATGGCGGCGCCGACGGACCCATCGACGCGCCCTCGTCGACAGATGCGGCGGAGGGCGGCGCGATCGACGGGCCCGCGGGTGACCTCCCCTCCGACGCCGTCGTCGGCGCCGATGCTCCCGTCGACGTCTCACTCATCGACGGCGCCGGCGGCACCTCCGACAGCGGCGGCGCAGGTGCCGGGGGTGGCGCGGGCTACGGCGCGGGCGGCGGCTACATCGCCGGCGGCGGCTGTCGTTGCGACGCGGGCGGCTCGGGCCGCTCGCCGGCGACGTTCCTGACGCTCGCGCTCGCCATCGTTGGGGCCGTCGTACGTCGCCGCCGCCGCCGGTGACGCATGCGCCCTGAAGCTCCCTCGCGCGAGGCGGAGCGTCGGGCTTCTTTCATGTCAGGCTTCTTTCAGATCATCGCCGTCGAGCTCGACGACGCCCGGGGCGGGGGGCGGACGGCTCGGATCGCTCACGGTGAGGACCTTCACGCGAAAGACGAGATCGCGCCCCGCGAGCGGATGAAGCAGGCGCACGTTCACCCGGTCGCCGGTCGTCGATACGATCTTCAAGCGCAGCGGCTCGCCCGTCGGGCTCTTGGCCTCGAACACCGAGCCCGGCTCGAGCTTCGCGTCCTTCGGGAAATCTCGCCGGGGCATCTCCTTGATGGGCAGGGCGTCCTCGCTGCCGAAGGCCTCGCGCGCCGGGATCTCCCCGCGCTTCTCCTGACCGGGCTCCATGCCGATGAGGCGGCTCTCGAGCCCCGGCAACATCTTGCCCTGGCCCTGCACGTAGCGCAGCGGCCCCGAGCGCGCCGACGACTCGATGACGTCGCCTCCTTTGAGCGAGACTTCGTAGTCGATTTGAACGGACAATCCGGCTGCGATCTTCATCGGGCTCCTCGCGCGCGAGCGGCTCTCTAAGAGTGGTGCTGCCTTCAAAAATGTCCAGATGCCACGAAGGCGGCGCCGCCCGGGACGAAGGCGGGCGCGAACGCCGTCGGGGCCTTCTCGGTGGTCGCCCCTCCGGGCGCCCACAGCATGAGCGCGGCGCTCACGACGGCCGCCGCGCCTCCGATGCCGAAGAGCGCGTACGAGCCGTAGGCGAGGGGCTTGGCTTCGTCGCACCGATCGAGCGCCCCTGCCGTGCCTGCGTCGAATTGGTTAAAGCAGGTGGTCATTTTCGAGCGCGCCATGAAGTTGAGCGCCAGGCCTCCGCCCAGCGCCGCCAAGGCGCCGGCGCCCGTGATCCAGGCCGCGAGGTGGCTTTCGCGCGCGGGCGCGGTGCCCACGGGGCTCGCCGGGTTCGCGGCCGGCGGCGCCGGCGCGCCGACGGGCGGTGCCCCCGGACCGGTGCGCGCGGGCTCCTCGGCGCCGGTCTTGGGCCCGATCCGCTGGCGCAGGTCGGCGATCCTCGCGTCGAGCGCGATGATGCGCGCCTCGACGCTCGGTCGATCGGTGGCCTCGGGCGCGAGCTTGAGGTACGTGCGGAACCCGTCGAGCGCCAGCGAGAGGTCTCCGCTCTTTTCGGCGACGGTGCCCAGGTTGTAGGCCGTCGACGGGTGAGGCGCGAGCGCCAGCGAGCACGCGTACCGCCGAATGGCGGAGGCCCGGTCGGCCGCCGCCTCGGCCTCCTCGGCCTTGGCGAACCATTCCTTGGCCATCGAGCGGCGCAGCGCGACCTCGCTGTCGGGTAGCTCGGGGCACGTCTCGGCGCGGGCCGCGACGGGGCCCGACGCCAGGACGAACGCGGTGAGGCAGAGGAGTGCACGCATGCCGCTCGACCTGTTCAGTCGAAGGGGTTCGGTTTGTGATCGGAGGGAACCCCCGGCGCATGAGCGCGCGCGTGCTTCACGGCGTGCGCGTGCGGGCGCGCCCGTTCGACGTGCGGGTGCGCGGGCGGTGACGCCGGCGGCGGCGTTTCAGGGGGTCGCGCCTGGTCGGGGAGGGCGGGACCGAACTCCGGGGCGGTCGCCGGCTCGACCTCCGAGGCGCTTCGCGTGCGCGAGGGCGGCAGAGGCGGGGGCCTCACGACGGGCTCCGTCGCCGGCGCTTCGGCGGACGGCGGCACGCCCTTCCAGTGCGACTGCGCTCGCGTTTGCGGCCCGGGAACTTGCGGCTGCCCGAGCGGCCTCGAGAAAATGAAGGCGCCGGCGAGCGCGATGAGCGCGAGCGCGCCGGCACCGCTGCCGACCCAGATCCAGTCGCGCCGCGTCGGGGCGTCGGGGCGCAGCGCCGTCGTCGGGTCGCGCCCGGCGTCGTCGCTGCCCGGGACCCCCAGCCTGATCTGCGAGGACGAGCCCTTGCGCAAGGCCACCGTCGGCCCGCGCGTCTCCAGATCCGGCTTGATGACGGGGAAGCCCGTGCCGCTCTGCGAGCCGCTGGGCTTGGCCTCGATGTCGAGCGCTGAGCTCACCGTCTTCTTCCACTGGACGAACTCGGTGTCGAAGAGATCCTTGAGATAGGTCGCGAGCTGGAGCGGCGAGAAACTCTCTGCCGCGAAGGCGTAACGCTCGAGCGCCATCGCCATCTCCTGCGCCGTCTGGAAGCGGTCCTCGCGCTTCTTCTGCAGCGCGCGCACGATGATCTGCTCGAGCTGCGGCGCGACGGGCGTGACGTCGGACGGCGGCGGGATGGGCTCGTCGACGATGGCGCGCATCGTCGCGAGCTCGGTGTCGCGACGAAACAGGTGCCGGCCCGTGACGGACTCCCACAGCACGACGCCGAGGGCGAACACGTCGGCGCGCCGATCGACGTCCTCCGAGGATGCCTGCTCGGGAGACATGTACTCGATCTTGCCCTTGAGCCCGCCGGGGTTCGTCTGCGAGACGCGGCCGAGCGCGCGCACGATCCCGAAGTCGATCACCTTCACGGCGCCCTCGAACGACACGAGGATGTTCTGCGGCGAGACGTCGCGGTGCACGACGCCGAGCGGCCGTCCCTCGGAGTCGACGAGGTTGTGCGCGTAGCCGAGGCCGTTCGCCGCCTGCGCGACGATGTACGCGGACAGCGCCGGCGTCAGCGGGTTCATGTCCTTCGCCGCCTTGCGCACGATGGCGGACAGCGGCTTGCCCTGGACGAGCTCCATGACGAGGAAGTACTCGTCGCCGTCGTGGCCGACCTCGATGATCCGGACCACGTTCGGGTGGTCGAGGAGCGCCGCGATTCGCGCCTCGTCCAGGAACATGCGAATGAATTCCTGGTTGGAGGCGAGGTGCGGGAGGATGCGCTTGACGACGACGAGGGTGCGGTAACCGGACAGCTCTCCCGACAGCGCCAGGTAGACCTCCGCCATGCCTCCCGTCGCGAGGCGGCCGATCACCTGATAACGCCCGAGGTGCCCGACGCCTTCGCCCGGGCCGGACGGGTGCTGGCCCGTGTGCGAATCTGGCGCCACTGTACCGCTAAGTGCAGCAGCTTCCCCCTGCAAGATCAAGCGCCTGGAGGCCCGCGCCGCGCCTAAATGGACGGCATTAGGCGACGCTGTCTGACACGTCGCCAGAT
The DNA here is from genome assembly GCA_035939455.1 of Polyangia bacterium. Lineage (GTDB taxonomy): Bacteria > Myxococcota_A > Polyangia > Fen-1088 > Fen-1088 > DASZFV01. Next base: position 7,060 of record DASZFV010000144.1, on the reverse strand, counting down.
GTGCGCAGAAGCGAATTGCGCCGGTTCGCGGGAGGCGCATACTGCGGCGGTGGCTCGCGTTGTCGAGCTGTGAAGACCTCTCTTGGAAAGCAGTCACAGCTCCGGAGCCGCGGAGTCCCCCGCGTCCGCAAACGCCGTCCCCTTGGCCGCGCCGCCCATGCACTCGGCGCCCGCCCACGGCGCGCACGGCGCCGATCTCACGAAGCTCGCGCTCGGCGCGCTCGGCGTCGTTTACGGCGACATCGGGACGTCACCGCTCTACGCGCTCAAGGAATGCGTGACGCCGCCCCACGGCGTGAGCGCCACGCCCGATAACATCCTGGGCCTCCTGTCGTTGGTGTTCTGGTCCATCACGTTCGTCGTGTCGATCAAGTACCTGCTGTTCGTCATGCGCGCCGACAACGACGGCGAGGGCGGCGTGCTCGCGCTCATGGCGCTCGCGCTCGGCACTCACGACGCCAAGCCGCACCCCCGCGCGCGCACGCTGGTCATCCTGGGACTGTTCGGCGCGGCGCTGCTCTACGGCGACGGCGTCATCACGCCCGCGATCTCGGTGCTCTCGGCCGTCGAGGGCTTGACCGTCGCGACTGACGCCTTCACGCCTGTCGTCGTGCCCATCACGTGCATCATCCTCATCGCGCTCTTCGTCATGCAGAAGCGCGGCACGGGCGGCATCGGTTACGTCTTCGGCCCCATCACGCTGATCTGGTTCGGGTGCATCGGGTCGGCGGGCGTGCCCTGGATCCTGCGTCACCCGCACATCCTCACCGCCGTCAATCCGTTGCACGCCGTGCGCTTCTTCGCGGCCCACGGCAAGCACGGCTTCCTCGTGCTCGGCTCCGTCGTCCTGTGCATCACGGGCGGCGAGGCGCTCTACGCAGACATGGGCCACTTCGGCACGCGCGCCATCCGCGTCGCCTGGTACTCGTGCGTGTTCCCGGCTTTGTTGCTGAACTACTTCGGACAAGGGGCGATGTTGCTCGAGCGTCCCGAGGCGGCCTCGAACCCCTTCTACGCCATGATCCCCGCGCAGTGGCTGTATCCGATGGTCGTGCTTGCGACGCTCGCGACGGTCGTCGCCTCGCAGGCGCTCATCTCGGGCGCCTTCTCGCTCACGCGCCAGGCGGTTCAGCTCGGTTACCTGCCGCGCGTCACGATCATTCACACTTCGGGCAAGACCGAGGGTCAGATCTACGTGCCCGAGGTCAACGCCTTGCTCATGGTGGCCTGCGTCGCGCTCGTGCTCGGCTTCCGCCAGTCGAGCGAGCTCGCCGACGCCTACGGCATCGCCGTCACGGGCACGATGGCGATCACGTCGATGCTCTTCTACTCGGTGGCCCACCACCGCTGGGGCTGGAGCGTCCCGAAGGCCGGCGTGCTGCTCGCGCTCTTCCTCACCTTCGATTTGTCGTTCTTCGCTGCCTGCTCGGCGAAGATCGCCCACGGCGGGTGGTTCCCGCTCCTCGTCGCGGTGGCCATCTTCACGACGATGATGACCTGGAAGCTCGGCCGTCGGCTGCTGGGCGAGAAGATCACCGCCGACTCGCTGCCGCTCGAGGCCTTCCTCGAGGACATCGATCGCACCAATCCGTACCGCGTGGCTGGCACGGCCGTGTTCCTCACGTCGATCCGGCGCGGGACGCCGGCCGTGCTCCTGCACCACTTCAAGCACAACAAGGTCCTGCACCAGCAGGTCGTCATCCTGTCGATCGTCACCGACGCCGTTCCCGAGGTCCCGGCCGCCGACTTCGTTCACATCAAGTTCCTCGATCGCGGGTTCTGGGCCGTGACGGCCCACTACGGCTTCATGCAGACGCCCGACGTGATCCGGGTGCTGCGCGCCTGCGCGGGTCAGGGCCTCTATCTGAACGAGGCCGAGACGAGCTTCTATCTCGGCCGCGAGACGCTGCTCACGGGCAAGGGCCGCGGCATGTCGCCGTGGCGCAAGCGGCTCTTCCGGTTCCTTTCGCGCAACGCCCGTTCCGCGACGGACTTCTTTTCGATCCCCCCGAATCGCGTCGTCGAGATCGGGACGCAGATCGAGCTTTAGACCTTGCCGTCGGGGTAAGATGAGAGCGTGCTGCGCCCGGCGTCGCTCGTCGTTACGGTCCTCATGAGCCTCCTTCCCGCCACGGCCGGCGCGGCCGAGCTCGGGCCGTGGTCGTTCCGCGCCACGGGGGGCCCGCCGGGCGGCTACGAGTGGATGCCGGCCGTCGTGCCAGGGTGCGTGCACACCGATCTCGTGCGCGCCAAGAAGATCGCAGATCCGTTTTACGGCACGAACGAGAAGGATCAGCAGTGGATCGAGCACACCGACTGGGAATACCGATCATCGTTCGCGGCCGACGCCGCGCTCCTCGCGCACGAGCGCGTCGACCTCGTCTGGAAGGGCCTCGACACGTTCGCCGAGGTCTTCGTGAACGGCCACTCGGTGTTGCGCGCCGACAACATGTTCCGCTCCTGGCGCGTCGACGTGCGCCCCCAGCTCGTCGAGGGCGCGAATCAGGTGCTCGTGCGCTTTCGCTCGCCCATCGCGGCCGTCAAGCCCGCCTACGACGCGCTCGGGCACCGCCTGCCCGCCATCAACGACCAGGCCCCCGAGATGGTGAGCATGTTCGCGCGCAAGGCGCCCTACCATTATGGCTGGGACTGGGGCCCCCGCTTCGTGACGAGTGGCATCTGGCGGCCCGCGACGATCGAGGCGTGGGACGGCGCCCGCCTCGACGACGTGCAAGTCTTCCAGCGCGAGCTCACCGACGCGCGCGCCCGCCTCACGGTGACCGCGCTCGTGCAGGCGACGCGGGCGGGTCATGCGACGCTCACCGTGACGCCCTCTGACGGCGCCGCGCCCGTGACGGCGCTCGCGGCGCTCGTGCCCGGCGAGAATCGCCTGAGCGCCGAAGTCGTCATCGACAAACCGGAGCGGTGGTGGCCGAACGGCCTCGGCCCCCAGAAGCTCTACTCGCTCGGCGCGGTGCTGACCGTCGACGGCGCGGCGCGCGGCGCGCGTGCGACCCGCGTGGGCCTGCGCACGCTCGAGGTCGTGAGCGCGCACGACAAGGACGGCAAGAGCTTCACGCTCAAAGTCAACGGCGCGCCGGTCTTCATGAAGGGCGCGAACTACATCCCGTCGGACAGCTTCGTCGATCGCGTGACGCCCGCGCGCAGGCGGGCGCTCCTGCAGTCGGCGGCCGACGCGCACATGAACATGCTGCGCGTGTGGGGTGGCGGCATCTACGAGGACGACGGCTTTTACGACCTCGCCGACGAGCTCGGGCTACTCGTCTGGCAGGACTTCATGTTCGCCTGCAGCATGTACCCGGGCGACGACGCCTTCCTCGAGAACGTGCGGCGCGAGGCGGTCGAGAACGTGCGGCGCCTACGCAACCACCCGAGCCTCGCGCTCTGGGCCGGCAACAACGAGATCGAGGCGGCCTGGCAACAATGGGGCTGGCAGTGGAAGTTCCACCTCGGCAAGGCGGCGCAGGCGACCATCGATCGGGACTACAAGCGCCTCTTCCACGGCATTCTCCCGCGCGTCGTCGCAGAGGAGGATCCGGGGCGCTTCTACACGCGCAGCTCACCGTCCGCCAACGAGGACGGAGTGCCGCCCAACAAGCTCGGCTGGGGTGACAACCACTACTGGGGCGTCTGGCACGCCGAGGCGCCGTACACCGACTACGCGACCCACATCTCCCGCTTCATGAGCGAGTATGGCTTCCAGTCGTTCCCGACGCTCGACACGGTGGCGCGCTACGCGCCGCCGTCTTCGCTCAGCATCGACTCGCCCGTCATCCTGTCGCACCAGCGTCACCCGCGCGGCAACCAGCTCGTGCGGACGTACATGGAGCGCGACTTCCGCGCGCCCAAGGACTTCGCCTCGTTCCTCTACCTCAGTCAGGTCCTGCAGGCGACGGTCATTCAGTACGGCGCCGAGGCGCATCGCCGGCGCTGGCCGTACAACGCCGGCAGCCTCTACTGGCAGCTCGACGACTGCTGGCCCGTGGCGTCCTGGTCGGGCATCGACTACTACGGCCGCTGGAAGGCGCTGCACTACGCGGCGCGCCGGTTCTTCGCGCCCGTGCTCGTGAGCCCCGTCGAGGAAAGCGGCAACGTGCGTGTCTTTGTCGTGAGCGATCGCCGCGCGGACACGCACGCGCGCATGACGATCCGCCTCGTCGATTTCGACGGGCGGGAGCTCGCGCGCCACGACGAGGAGGTCGTCGCCAAGGCCAACACGAGCGCGCCGCTCTGGTCGGCGTCGAAGAGGGACATCCTGCGCGGCGCCGATCCGGCGCGCGTCGTGCTCGTGACCGAGCTGCGCGAGGGCGCGACGCTGCTCTCGCGCAACCTCTTCTCGTTCATGAAGACGCGCGACCTCGCGCTGCCGCCGCCCGAGCTGCAGGTCGCCGTCGAGGTGCGCGGCGCCGGCGCCTCCGTCCGCGTCACCGCCAAGCGCTTCGCGCGCGCCGTCCACCTGTCGACCGCGGACGGGGAGGGCACGTTCTCGGACAATTTCTTCGATCTGCTGCCGGGCGAGAGCGTCACGGTCGACTGGCGCGGGCCGGCCGGCGCACCGGCGGTCGATGCGGCGCACTTCTCCGCCGCGCTCAGGACGATGACGGTCCGCGACACCTATTGAAGGTCGTCACCGACGGCGCGGTGCGTCCGCGCGGGCGCGTCGGCCTGCGTTGGGCCTGGACACCCGGAGCTTGCGTTCGGGTGGACGCCCGGAATACGTTCGACCACCTCAACCCCGACGGAGGTTCAATGCGCGGCTCGGTCCTGATCGTCCACGACGACCTGGGCGTGGGGCGGTGTTTGGGCGGGTTTCTGGAGACGAACGACTACAAGGTCCTGTACGCCTCGACGGGGCCGGAGGCGCTCGCCGTCCTCGAGGAGGACGTGCCGCGTCTGCTCGTCATCGGCGTGGGGCTGCCGCTCCTGGGCGGCTGGAAGCTCATCGAGGCCCTCGCGCACTACCCAGACCTGTCGCGGATCCCGAGGCTGCTCGTGAGCCCGGGCGACGCGCCTGCGCCGCTGGCCGCCCGGGCCCTGGCGCTCCTCGAGGCGCGCGACGGCGATGCGAAGCCGGACCCGACACCGGCGCCCGACGAGGCGCCCGACGAGATGATTCGTCGCGTCGCTAGCGCGTAGAGATCGGCGCGTCCGAGGCGCCGCCGGCGTCGCCACCGGCGATGACCTTGAGCTCGGCGGCGACACGCCGAACGTCGTCCGCGGCCGCGAATTGCCCCTGGAGTTGAAAGCGGGTCGCGAGACCGTCGAGACGTTGCGCGAGGCCCCTGAGTTTGTCCTGCATCGAGCTCCTCCTGCCTGGTTGCCTTTCGAGCGAGATACACCCTCATCGGCGGCAAGGTGGGCCAACTTAAGGACATGTCGCACGTTTCGTTACCGTCCCGCGTCAACCCGCAACTCCATGATTGCAAATACCGCTGGCCATGAGGGTCAGCGTGTGACGGGACGCGCCGTGCGGCATCTCATGCTGGCGTTCGCCCGCTTTCACCGCCCGCCCCCGAGAGGACCGGCCCATGAACCGACTCGTCACGACGCTCTCCTTCGTCGCGCTCGCCGCCTTTGCCTCGCCCGCTCGCGCCCAGTCCCGGCTCTCCGTCGAGGTCGTGACGGCCTCTCCGCAGGGCTTCCTCGTGAACGCGGCGCTCATCTCGGGTGAAAAGGACGCGGTCCTCGTCGATGGTCAGCTCACCCTCGCCGATGCGCACCGCCTCGTGGGTGCCATCCTCGACGCCAAGAAGAACCTGACCACGGTCTACGTCACGCACTTCCACCCGGATCACTACTTCGGCCTCGTGGTCGTCAAGCAGGCCTTCCCCAAGGCCAAGATCGTGGCTCAGCCGGCGACGATCGCCGACATCAAGAAGACCTGGCAGGCGAAGGTCAAGCAGTGGGGCCCGATGTTCGGCGCCAACCTGACGACCAAACCCGTGATCCCGTCACCGCTCGCCGGCAACGCCATCACGCTCGAGGGCCAGAGGCTCGAGGTCCACGGGCCGGTCCAGGGCGATGCGCCCACGAACTCCTACGTCTGGATCCCGTCCATCAAGGCGGTCATCACGGGTGACATCGTCTACCAGGGCGTGTTCCCGTGGACGGCGGAGACGACGCCCGAGACGCGCAAGAGTTGGCTCAGGACGCTCGACGAACTGGCGGCGCTCGAGCCGGCCGTCGTCGTCGCCGGTCACAAGGATCCGAAGCTCAAGGACGACGCCAGCGGCATCACCGCGACGCGCGCCTATCTCACGGACTTCGACGCCGTCCTCCCGAGCTCGACGTCGCCCGAGGGGCTGGAGGCGAAGATGAAGGCGAAGTACCCGAAGCTGCAGCTGGACATCGTCCTGCACATCGGCGCGGCGGCGCAGTTCCCGGCGCCGACGGCGTCGCTGAAGAAGTGACGCGTGGCCGTCACGCCGCGCCTGTGCGCGGACTTCGTGTGCCCGTTCTGTTCCGTCGCGGAGCAGAGCACGGTCCCGTCCACCCCGACCGCGTGCCCAACACGCGTCGCATCCTCCTTCATCGGGGACGAGGAGGTCGTCGGTTGCCAGCCTTTCGAGGTCCTTGCGGCGGCCGCCGAGCGGGCGGGCGCCAAACGCCGCGTCCCTCCGCCTTGACGCCGTTTCGCGCGTCCGGCCGGGGCCGGGGGGGCGCGTCGAGGCGCTGGACGTGCACGTGCGGGGCGCGCGGATCGGCCTGCCCGGCGGCGAGCGCGAAGTCGTCGGCGGCCTCCGTCGCGATCTCGAACTGACTCGCCTGGGGGCCGACCCGAATGGCGCCGACCTCGCGGCGTGTGACGCCGCCGCGCCTGCAAATCAGCGGCAGCAGCCAACCGGGCTCCGCCTTTTGGCTCGCCCCCAGGTTGACCTCAAAGAGCACCGAGGCGCGCGCGAAGTCACCGTGGGACGGTCGCGGACCGCCCTTGGCGGGGGCCGCGCGCGCCCGCAGGTCGACCTCGGTGAGCCGCTCGCCCGCCGGCAAGCGCGCGAGCTCCCTCCGCAGCAGGGCGACGAGCAGGGCGTGGCGGTCG
>DASZFV010000143.1:0-1809 GCA_035939455.1 Polyangia bacterium | reverse complement strand
CAGACGTACGAGGCCGGGCAAGCGCCGTCCGTCGCGCAGGAGAACGCGCAGGCAGGCTCCCGCGGCGAGAAGCAGGCCGCCGCCGCCGCGACGGCCGCCAGCAGCAGCGCGAGGGGGACCACGCCCTTCGCGCGCGTCATCAGAAGGTCCACGACGCGGTGACCGCGCCGCCGGACTTGGGTCGCGGCGCCGGCGCAAAGGCGACGTTCGCCTCGCCGCCTTGGTGGGCGTCGAGCACGAAGAAGACGGCGGCGACGGCCGCCGCGCCCGCCGCGCCCAACAGGGCGATTCGGGCGTCGTGAGCGTCGGCGCGGCCGTACGCGAGGGCGCCCTCGTATTGCCGCGAAACGGTCGAATACGCCACGGGGCGGCCCGTCTTCTCGTCGTGATAGCCTTGTAGGAGGTTGACGTCGCTCTCCTTCGAGGCCGCCTCGGCGCCGAAGAACGCGGCAGTTCCCAGCAGCAAGACCGACACGCCCGCCGCCGACATTGCCGTGATGTTGTAGCGGTTCCAACCCGACTCGCCGTCGTCGGCCGCGCGCTTGTCGATCTCTGAATCGCCGACGATGGCGCGCGCGACGGGCGCTGGCGCCGCCGAGGCCGCCTCGGGCGCGCGAGCCGCGCCGAGCTCGCGCGGTTCCTCGCCCGGAGGGGCCGCCCGGGCGGCGCCCGCCGGGGCGGCGACCGGCGCGAGCCGCGCAACGCGCTGCTCGATGTCGCGTCGATCCGAGGTGTCGGGCGCCTCGCGCAGGTAGCGCCGGTAGGTCTCGACCGCCTGGGCTGGCGCGCCGGCTTTCTCTTCGGCCTCGCCGATGCGAACGAGGAAGGCTGGATCCTGGGCGATGCGGTAGCCCTCCTTCCAGGCCCGCTCGGCGCCGCGCGCGTCGCCGGCGCTGAATGCCGTCAGGCCCTCGGCGTAGAGGCGCTGCTCCTCGGCCGAGGGCGCGCCGCGCGTCGCCACCGCGACGCTTCCGAGCAGCATCAACAAGATCAGGGGATTCACGCGCGGCAGCTTACGGCTGGCGAGGCGCCGTGGGAAGCTCGCCGGGGTCGTCAGACTTCGCGGCGCTCGGCCGCGAGCGAGAAGAGGAGGAGGGGCCGGGCTTTCGTCACGCGACGGCCGTTTGGTCCGCCCGTCACGTCTCGAGCTCGTCGAGGCGCCGCCGCAGGTACCGGCGTTCGGCCTCGTTGCCGACGAGCGCGAGCGCCTCGCCGTACGCCGCGGCGGCCTCGGCGCGCCGCCCGAGGCGCCGCAGCAGATCGGCGCGCGCCGCCGGCAGCCAGTGATAGCCGGGCAGCGCGTGGGTGGCCGCGAGCTGATCGAGGAGGCGCAGCCCCTCGTCCGGCCCGCGCGCCATCGCGACGGCGACGGCGTGATTCAGCATGACGACGGGCGACGGCTGCACGACGAACAGACGCCCGTAGAGCGCGACGATTTGCGGCCAATCCGTGTCGCCGGGGCGCGCCGCGCGCGCATGGAGCGCCGCGATGGCCGCTTGTAGGGCGAAGGCGTCTGCGGGCGCGGCGCGCAGCGCGTCCTCGACGAGCGCGAGGCCCTCCCGGATCTGCGCCTGGTCCCAGAGCGACCTGTCCTGCTCCTCGAGCACGACGACGTCGCCGTCAGCGGTGACCCGCGCCTCGCGCCTGGCGTCGTGAAGCAGCATGAGGGCCAGCAAGCCGCGCGGCGCCGAGCGGGCCGGCATGAGCTCGACCACCAGGCGCCCGAGGCGGATGGCCTCGGCCGACAGCTCGCGCCGCACGAGCTCGTCGCCCGACGTCGCGGCGTATCCCTCGTTGAAGACGAGGTAG
>DASZFV010000142.1:0-12429 GCA_035939455.1 Polyangia bacterium | reverse complement strand
CCGTACTCGAAGAGCCCATGCTCGTTGTTGTGGGACAGGTTGCCGCCGTCGAAGTAGGCCCACATCTCGATCGTCCGGGACTCTCCGTTGATCGGGAGCTTGGTGATGTCGGCATGCACGCGATCGTCGCCTGTCCCCCTGAATTGCAACGCGTAACCGGGATCGGTGTTACAGGCGGCTGTGCCGGCCGCGCCCCCGTCGGGGGCCGCTCCGCCGGCTCCCGCCGCGCTGCCCGCCGCGCCGCCTGCCCCCGCGCCGCCCGTGGCTCCCGCGATTCCCTGTGAGCCTCCGGTTCCAGATGAACCGGCGGTGTCACCGGCGGTGCCGGTGCTCCCTGCCGTCGATCCAGCCGCGCCAGCCGCGCCGCTCGTGCCCGCGGAGCTTCCGGCGGCGCCGTTCGTTCCAGCGGCACCCGTCGTCCGACCCGGGCTCGACGAGCATGCGCCGAGCGCGAGCGCGGTCAATCCCGCGATCACCACGAACCGAGCCGGCGCGAAAGCCTTTTGGGCGTTCCGAATATTCGAAGACCTGATTTCGAATGTGAGCATGCGGTGTTTCTAACACTGCCTCGGTGGTAAACGCCACCCTTAGAAGGAGCCCCCGTGGGCCTATTTGAGGTGACGCGACGGGGCCGAATGGGAGCGCCGCGTTCGCTTGCCGACGCGCCTTTTGGCTTCGCTACCGCCGTGGGGGACGGAGGCGCCGGCCGAAGCGACGAGTTGCGCCGCGGCCCTTTCCTTCCGGCGCGACGTGTTCCCTCGGAGACAACAGGCTGAGCGCCATGGCCGAACTAAGCCACCTGAAGAACATATTTTTACATATAAATACGTCTGTACGCTTACGCGGCCCCCGACACGCAAACGATTTAGCGTTTGCCTTCGCTGCGGAAGACTCTGACACTTCAATCCTTGGGTCATCACCCGATGGAGGCTTGGGCATTGCGGTGCCCGGGAGCGCACGCCCTCTTCGCGTTGCTCTGCTTCGCGCCGACACAGGCGGGCTTGCTGGGAGGCTGCGTGCGCGTGCCTGCCAAAAAGCCGTCCGCGGTGGGTGGCGCGGGCGGCGGCTCGGTCCCAGGTACCGCCGGAGGTGGTGGCGCCGGCGCCGGCGGCGCCTTGGGCGCAGGGGGAAACGCAGGCTCGGCGCGAGAAGGCGACGCCGCTGGTGAGACGCCCGACGCGGCCCCAACGAGCCCCGTCATCGATTGCAACGCCGAGCCCGAACGTTGTGCGTTGTGTAGCGGGAATTACGCGAGCATCCCGTTGACCCTCACGGAGCCGGTCCGTGGCGGGTGGCAATACAACCCGGGCGGGCCCTACGTGGACTTGCCCGTGCCCGGATATCCGTGCGCTGCATTTCTCTATGATGGCGACGTCCAGCCAAAACCCGACGACGACCATTGGGTCGCCGCGCCGAACGGCGAGTCCATCGGCTTCAGCATGCTGTCGTCGATGGTGGAGTCGGGTTACAGGAAGGCTCAGTTTCGTTTTTTCCGCACGCTCGTTTTCATCCCGTCGACCGTCGCCGTCGACAGCTTTCAGGTGGCGGCGCAAGGCGTGGATGACAGCCTCCACATCGTCCTTTACAACTCCAAACACCCCGACGGCGTGAGCCCGACGGATGCCGGTCCGTCGGATCCCGCCGTCGGCGCTTGCGCCGGCAATGGAGCCTCGACCTGGGACTTCAAGAGCTACATCCAGCCGGGCGAGGTCAACGTCGTCCTCGTCGTCCATGCAGACATGAGCCCTGCGATCTCCAGCCTCCAGAGCGTCCAGATCACACTCAACGGCGCCGCGATCCCTCTCTTTGACTGCTCGCTCTGACCGCGCTCGAGCGCTCGGGCTGACAGGGCCTGGTCGCTCGTCCTCCGCGGACGTATCCGACCGACGCGCCTGCCCGCGGGACGCGAAACGCGGACCTCGCTCTGCAAATCGGCGCCGCGGCAGCCGGCGGCGCGCCCGGTCACATCTCGCCCTGGATGACCTTGAACAGCGAGTGTTCGTCGAAGGTGTCTTCGGTCAGCTCCCAGATCATGATGCCGCCGAAGCCCTTCGAGTAATCGGCGATCTGCTTCATCGTCGCCATGCCCTCGTAGTGCACGGTCGTCCCGCCGACGGTCGCCGTGTCCTTGTTCCAGGCCATGGAGTCGGCCTTCAGGATGTCGGCGTAGGCGTACTCGTTGTTGCCGCCGTCGCCGAAGAACCCGGCGCCCAGCACGACGAGCTCCTTGGGCACCTTCTTGGTGTTCACGTAGTAGGTGGCCTCCGTCATGGTCTCGCTGAGGCTCGAGTAGATCATGACGTTGATGAAGTCGAACGCGTGCAACGTCGCGTCCGACATGTTGTCTTGGAGGTACTGCGCGACCGCCGCCGTGACGAGCTTGCCCTCGGGGTGCAGCTTCGCGACGACCTTGTCGACGAACACCGAAAAGTTCTGACCGAGGTTGCCTGGGCTCTCGATGTCGATGTCGGCGCCGTCGAGGTTGTGCGCCATGAGGAACGTGTCGAGGTTGTCGACGAGCGGCCCCACGCTGCTCGCGTTGTTGTACTGCTTGAGCACGGTCTGATCGCCGCCGCCGCCGCCGAGCGACGCGAGGACCTTCACGCCAGCGGCGTGTGCCGCGTCGACGATCGCTTTGACGTCGGAGTCAGGGGCACCCATGCTCCACTGATTCGACGAGCTCGCGAGCGCGAACGCGAGATTGAGGTGGGTCATTTTCGAGAAGCTTACCTTTCTGGCCCAGGTCGCATAGCTGCCGTTGTAGTTGGGCAGGTACCCCACGACGTGCAGACCGCTCGGCGCGGAGCCGTCGACGGTCGCGCCGGCGGCGCCCCCCGCGCCGACCGCACCATCGTGCGAAACGCCCGCGTCCACGCCCCCGGCGCCAGCGTTCGCCGCGCCATCGACCTCGCTCGAACCAGCGGCGCCCGCGGGCGCGGCACCGCCCTCGCCCACGGATGACGGGATCATGTTGCCCGCGTCCGTTACAACCCCGCCGCCGCTGCCGCCACCGCCGCCGCTGGACCCGGGACCGGTCCCGCGCGGTTGGCCTCCAGCGGTGCAGGCGGCCCCGCCCAGCACGCAGAAAAGAACGATCACGCGGGACCATCGGACGGCCGGTGCGACGACGCGGTCTGGCAAGAGCTACCTCCTCGGTCAAGACGTAGGTGCGTCGAGTCGGCGAGATCGATCACTCCACGGGCAACTTTTCTTTGGCCGTCGCTGATCGATTGCGACCGTGGCAGGCAACTAGATCTGCGGTGCATGCTTCGTCGACTTGGACCCTTCTCCTTGGCGCCCTGACCCTCGGCGGGGCCGCATGTTCGAGCCCGCGCGGCTCGACGGGCGCGGGCAGCGGTCTCGCGGGAACGCGCGGCGGGGGCGGAGAATCAGCGGCGACCGGTGGTGCCGGCGCGAGCGGCGCCGCGGGCACGGGCGCGAGCGCGGGCAGCACGGGAGCGGCCGGCGCGACTCTCGATGCGGCCGCTGGCAGCTCGGGCGCCTCCGGGACGGGCGCGTCCGGCGCCGACGCCTCGAGCGGAGACGGCGGTGGCGCCACCGACGCCACACCGGCCCCGACCGATGGCGGCGCCGACGTCGGCTCCGGCGCGCCGCCCGGCAAGCAAGTCCTCGTCTGGGTCTGGCAGAGCTACGCGACCTCGTTGGCCGGCATCGCCGCGCATGCCAAGAGCTTCACCGACGTCAGCCCCGCGCTCTACCAGATCAACTACGCGTACCAGTCGGGCGTCGCCAAGCTCGTCAACGCCAACGACAACTTCGACGGCCTCACGTCGAAGCAGGTCACGGAGAAGATCCACGCCGCGGGGCTCAAGAGCGTGCCGCTGATGTACGGCGGCGCGGGGAACTTCGGCACCGACCAGGGCATCCAGAACGTGCTCGACGACGCTCCGGCGGGCGCGCGCCAAGCTTTCATCGACGCCATGGTCGGAGAGGCCGTCGCGAAGGGTCACGACGGCTACAACCTTGACTGGGAGGTAGGGAACACCGGCTACGCGGCCTATGGCGCCAAGCTCCTGTCGTTTCTCGCCGCGTTTCGCAGCGCCCTCAACGCCAAGGGAATGACCGTCTCCCTCGACCTCGGCGGCTGGTACGTCCGGCAGTGTACGGGCGCGGGCTCCGACGGGCTCGTCGACCTGGCTCAGATGGGCCACAGCGTTGATCTCGCCATCATCGAGGACTACTCCGGCTCTCTCGGGAACCAGGCCGGCACCTGTCCGGCCAGCAACCCAAAGCAGCAGAGCTGCGACGGGAGCTTTCTCACGCAACTCGGGATCATGTGCAACCTGCCCCGCGACGTCGCGAGCATCGGCGTCATCTCGCCCGGCACGAACCCGTTCGCCGCCGACGCGCTCTCGGCGGTCTCACGCTTTGGTTTCACGCGGGTGGCCGTGTGGCCGGACGCCTCGCAGTTCCTCGACGCGAGCAACATGCCGGCGGGCGCGACGTGGTATTCCGTGCTCGCCGACTGGCTCGCCAAATAAGGGTCGCGCGCGCCTCAGGCCTTGCGCGCGACGAGCTCGGCCTCGAGCTCGATGGCGACCTCGTCGCCGACGACGACGCCGCCGGCCTCGATCGCGAGGTTCCAGCGCAGGTCCCAGTCCTTGCGATCGATGCGCGCCCGCGCGGTGATGCCGCGGCGCGAGTTGCCCCACGGATCCTTGAGCGCCGGCGCCAAGGCCTCGACGTCCAGCGTCACCAGGCGCGAGACGCCCCGAATCTTGAGGTCGCCCGTGACGCGCAAATCACCGCTCGGACCGGAGGGGGCCTCGACGCGCGTCGAGCGGAAGGTCACGGTCGGATGGTTGGCGACGTCGAGGAAGTCCGCGCTGCGCAGGTGCTCGTCCCGCTTGGCGTCGCGCGAGTCGATCGCGCGGGCGTCGATGGTCACGTCGACCTTCGAGCGCCGGAGATCCTGCTCGTCGATGACGACGGTCCCCGTAACGGGTCCGAGCTGCCCGCGCACGTGGGAGACCATGAGGTGGCGAACCTTGAAGCCGGCGTTCGCGTGCGACGTGTCGATGTCCCACGTCGTGGTGGCGGGCGCGGTCGCGAAGGACCCGGGGAGGGCGGCGGAGGCGGTTTCGGTGTTGGTGTTCATGTGGAATGTCCTTTCACGTACCACTATGGGCGCGCCGTTCATATTTGACAAATGGATGCTTTGTATAAGTTATATTATATTAATGAATATATCGGGCTTGAACTTGAACCTGTTGCCCGTGCTCGACGCGCTGCTCACCGAGCGCAGCGTCAGCCGCGCCGGCACGCGGCTCGGGCTCTCGCAACCCGCCGTCAGCAACGCGCTCGCGCAGCTGCGCGAGCTCCTGCACGACCCCCTCTTCGTGCGCAAGAGCGGCGGCATGGCGCCCACCGAGCGTGCCCTCGCCCTCGCCGGTCCGCTGCGCGCGGCGCTGCTGGCCCTCGAGCTGGGGCTCGAGCCATCGGCGAGCTTCGATCCTGCGACCACCGAGCGCGACTTCACGATCGTCACGAATGACTTCGTGGCCTTCGCGATGCTACCGGGACTGCTGGCGCGCCTCCAGCGCGAGGCGCCGCGCGTGCGCCTGCAGGTCCGGGCCTGGCAAGAGCACGTCGTGCCGCCCGACCTCGCGCGCGGCGACGCTGACCTCGTGCTCGGCTTCAACCGCGGCCTGCCGCCCGGTCACCACGCCGCGCCCCTCTTCCAGGACCGCTTCATCTTCGTCGCACGAAAAGGGCACCCTGCCGTGCCTGGCAAGATCACGCTCGCGACGTACACGAAGCTCGCGCACGTGCTCGTCTCTCAGGAGCCGAACGCCCGCGGCGTCGTCGACGACGTCCTCGCCCAGCGCGGGCTCACGCGCAACGTCGCGCTCAGGGTGTCGCATTTTCTCCTGGTCCCGCCCATCGTCGCGGCGACGAACTACGTCGCCGCGCTCAGTGAGATCGTCGCGCGCACGATGGTGACCAGGCTGCCGCTGCAGCTCCTCAAGATGCCGCTCGACGTGGCCGGCGCCACGGTCCAAATGATGTGGCACGGACGGACAGACGCGTCGGAGGCGCACCATTGGTTGCGAGCCCTCGTCGAGGATGTCGGCCGCGGAATAGAGAGCTCCTGCAAGAAGGTGTCGAAGACGACCTGAGCTCAACCGACGGCGCGCGCGCCCGCCACCAACATGCGCGTCAAGGCGCGCGGATTCTTGGCGCCGTGCTCGCTCATCCAGCGCAGGGCGGCCTCGCTGGCCGCGGTGTCCGCCGATATCTCGGCGGCCACGAGCTCGGCGGCTGCGGCGAAGAGCGACAAACCCTCCTGGCGCGCGGTCGCTGCGGCGCGCCGATAGGCGGCCAGCGCCTTCGCGTCATCGCGGACGAGACTCGCAGCGCCGCCTTCGACGAGGCCGGCGAAGACGCGGCTCCACCCGCCGCGAGAGCGCGCAAGGTGCTCGCCGCATCGGCGCGCGAGCCTGAGCCGCGCGGCCGCGACCGGCGCGCCCTCGCCGTGCGCCGCCGCGGCGAGCGCGGCGCGCGCGCGCAGGTGAACGGCGACGAAGCGCGTGTGCTCGATCATGAGGAGGTGCGACCGCCGGAGGAGCGGCCACGCGCTCTCGACGAGGCCGTGCGCCGCCGCGCCGTCACCCTCGTAGAGCGCGATCTGCGTCTCGGCGAAGAGCGAATACCAATGCTGGATGTGATAGCCGCGGGACGACCAGCCGCTCTTCGCCTCCGCGACCTCGTGGCGCGCGCGCGCCGGCTCGTCGTCGAGCAGCCACGCGGCGTTGGCGAGACCCGTGCGCAGCGTCGTCGTCGCGTACACCGAGCCGCGATCGTTGGCCTCGCGCAACCCCTCGGCCGCCGAGATCCGAAAGCGCGGCAGCTCGCCGAGGTAGTAGAGGCACTCGAGCGAGAACTGCCGCGCGGCGTTCAGCTCCCAGACGGTGCCCACGCAGCGCTCGCGGAACACGCGCGACGCCGCGTCGAGGTGCTCGATGCCCTGCGCGAAACGGCCGAGCAAGTGGCCCGCGAGGCCGCTCATGAGCGAGACGATGCCCGTGGCGTGCGGGTTGTCGAGATCCGCGACGATCCGGCCCGCCTCGTCGAGCAAGGCGCGCGCGCGCGCGGCCTGGCCCTGCGCGGCGGCGTAGGCGGCCTCGCCCGCGACGCCGCGTGCGACGCGGTACGGCTCGCCCGCGCGCAGCGCGAGCAGGAGGCTCCGCACCTGAAAGTGCGCGCCCTGCACGGGATCCATCAGGCCGAGGCCCGACGACAGCGACCAGCACAGGTCGACGCGCGCCAGCTCGCGCGGCGCGATCTCCTCGACGGCGCGGCGTCGGAAGCGGCGACCGCGAACGCGCAACAGCGCCCGCTGCCCGAGGAGCGCGCGCAGCGGCGAGCGCGCGAAGCCGAGGTCGGCGTCGGCGAGCGCCGCCGCGGCCACGGCGCGGCCCTCGTCGAGACGGCCGCTGCGAATGAGCTCCTCGGTGCCGCGCCGCCGCAGCTCGAGCGCCTTGACGGGGCCGGCGCCGCGCGCCGCCGCGAGATAGTGCCCCGCCGATGCGGCGCCGCGCCCCGCGTTGGCGAGCGCGTCCGCCAGACCCACCTCGAGCTCGCGCAGGCGTTCGTCCGGCCACGCGCCGAGCTCGAGCGCCGTCTCGTAGAGCGCCACGGCGCGATCGAAGGCGAGCGCCTCGGCGGCGCGCGCGGCGGCGTCGGCGAAGCGCTGCGCGGCCCGCTCCGGATGACCGGCCTCGCGCCAGTGGCCGGCTGCGCGCAAGGGATCGATCCCGAGCTCGAACGTCGTCGCGAGACGCTCGTGCAGCTCGGACGCCTCCTCGGGCGAGATCGAGGCGCGCGCCACCTGGCG
The DNA here is from genome assembly GCA_035939455.1 of Polyangia bacterium. Lineage (GTDB taxonomy): Bacteria > Myxococcota_A > Polyangia > Fen-1088 > Fen-1088 > DASZFV01. The sequence continues at coordinate 4,571 of DASZFV010000142.1, read as the reverse complement.
CACGCGGTCGTGCGCGATGTCGACGAGATCGTCTACGTTGCCGGAGGTGGCGTAGACGACCTTGGCGGCGCGCAACTCGTCGAGCTCGGCGCCTCCCGCGCCCACCGTGGCTGCCCCGCCCTCCCCCGCGACGACGGCGATGAGCGCGCGCAATGGCGTGGGCGCTCCCGCGATAGCCAGCGCGCGCAACGCGCGGATCGCCCACGGCGAGAACGTCGCGAGGCGCGCGCGCAGCACGCCGTCGAGCGTGAGCGGCGCCTCGTCGCTCATGCGCAGGTGCGCCGTGCGCGCGAGCTCGCGTAGGAAGAGCGGGTGTCCGGCCGACTCGCGCGCGACCAGGTCCGCCAGCGGCCCCGCGCGCCCGGGCGCGGTCGCGCTCAGCAGGTCGCGCGCGAGCGCGCGCGCCGCCGCCCCTTCGAGGTTGCGCAGGGGCAGATGACGCTCGGGAGCCTCGGGCCCGAAGAGGCGCGCCTCGCTCTCGACATCGTGCGCTTGCGTGCGCAGCGTGCCGACGAGCAGCATGCGCGGCGCCTCCGGTCCCCGCAGGAGCTCGGTGAGCAGCGCGAGCGAGTCCGCGTCGGCCCACTGGAGGTCGTCGATGACGGCCACGATGGGGCGCTCCTCGCCGAGGCGCCGCAGGAGTTCGCGGAAGACCGCGAACATAGAAGCGCGCACCTCTCGCGCGTCCATGCCCTCGGAGAGCTGCGCGGCGCGCGCGAGCGCGTCGACGCGACCGAGCACGGGGAACGCGTGCAGCAGCATGGCCGCGCGCGGCGGCAAGAGCGCCTCGACGAAGGCCGAGTCGCGCTTGCGCAAGACGCCGGCGAGCGCGTCGACGAGGCCATCGACGGCCTTGAACGGCACGAGCTCGCGCTCGTAGCAGCGCCCCGAGAGCGCGAGCGCCCCATCGCCCTGCGCGTCGAGGAAAGCGCGCACGAGCGTCGACTTGCCGACGCCGGACTCGCCGCGCACGATGAGAGCTCCCGCGCCGGCGGCCTCGCGAACCTCCCGCAGCGCCGCCTCGAGCACGCCGAGCTCCTGGTCGCGTCCCACGAACGACGCGCGACCGAAATCGGGCCCGGCGTCGGCCGCCGCGGCGGAGCCCCGCGAGCGCGGCGCCGCGCCGTCGCCCGACGCCAGACACGCGAGCACGGCAGCGGCGGGCGGCCGGGCCGCCGGCTCCGTCGCGAGCAGGCCGTCGCAAAGCGCCGCCAAATCGGCGGGCGCGGCGCGCTTCAGGTCGCCGACGCGCGGCGGCCGCTCACGCGTCTTGCGATACATGATCTCGTGGCGGGGCCCCTCGAATGGCAGCCGGCCCGTGAGAGTCTCGAAGATGATCGTTCCGAAGGCGTACCAATCGGCCGCGGCGCCCACGCCCTCCTCGAGGATCTGTTCGGGCGCCATGTACTCGGGCGTGCCCGCGCCCGCGAGCGTCGACTCGCCCGTGAGCGTCGTCGTGAGGCCGAAGTCGAGCAACACGGGCCGTCCCTCGGCCGTCACGAGGACGTTCGTGGGCTTGACGTCGCGGTGCACGCACCCGGCGGCGTGCAGCGCCGCGAGGGCCCCGGCGAGCGGCGCGATCGTCGCGCGCAGCCGCTCCTCGCTGTAGACGAGCGGCGCCGCGCGCGGGCGGCGGCCCCTCGCGCCACCCGGCATCGTGACCGAGGTCGCGAGCGGCAGCGGGCCGATCGACGTCGGCGCCGATCGGACGTTCTCGCCATGGACGTAGCTCGCGAGATCGATGCCGTTGACGAGCTCCATCGTGAAGAACCATTGCGCGCCTTCGGCGACGAGCTCGCCCAGCCGGACGAGGTTGGGGTGATGCACGTCGGCGATGGCCCGGAACTCTCGCTTGAATCGGCTGAGCGAGTCCGGGCTCACGAAGGGCAGCAGCTTGAGCGCGACGGGCGCCCCATGACTCTCGTCGACGGCCTCGTAGACGAGACCCATGCCTCCTTGCCCGAGGAAGCGCACCAGCCGAAATCGCGCCGTCCCGCGGAACGCGACCGCCCCCAACTCCATCGTTGCGCCGTTTCTATCGCGCCTGCTCGGCGCCGTAAAGCAAGGCGCCGCTTACGACCCGGAATTGGGTGGGGGCGAGGTGGGCGCCGGCGACGGCGCCGCGGGCGCCGGCGCCGGGAGCGGGACGCGCGAATCGCTGCGCTCCTTGCCGTTCCAGAACGATCCCGTCGTGCTGGCCTTCTTGCGCTTCTTCTTTCCAGAGGCCGTCGTGACCAGGACGTCCTCGCAGGCCTCGTGGTCGCTGCCATCGTACAGCTGATGGGGCCGCGTGAAGATTCCGGAGAGCGCGAAGTCGGAGGGGCTCGTCCCGTCGACGCCGGCCTTGGCGTTGATGTCGAGGCCTTCGTTCTTGTAGCAGTACGAGACGAACTGCGAGCAAAAGAGCGTGCTCGGTCGCAGGTGCGAGAACTTCCGGTAGACGGACAGGCCGAGAAGGATGCGGATGCCCAGCCAGAGCAGGCTCAGGTAGCCATACTTGACGCCGATGAGCGTCAGGGCTCTATCGAGGAAGTCACGCTTGTTGAACGTATGACGGTGCGCCTCGTCGAGGCGCCACCACTCGACGTTCCCCTCGTAGCGACAGACCAGCATGCTCGCCGGGATGACCTCGACGCCGCGCAGGTCCGCTTGCATCGCGATGATGCGCCCCTCCCACCGCGTGAGAAAGGCCACGTGCGAGTAGCGCGAGTGAGAGATGCCTTCAATGACATGCGAGAGCCAGCGCCTCCCGCTGAACAGAAGAATGTCGCCCGTCTGGATCTGCTCACGGATCTCCTGGTACCGCGTGGCGCCGACGACGGCGGGATAGGGCTGGGACTGCCCCGGAGCGGCATTCACGGCCACACTCTATCAGCGCCCTTCCGAGCGCGCATATCGTCGTGCAACAGGTGTTTCCTGCGAGACAACAGATGTGTGCTCCATGTGGGGGACTGGGGGCCGACGCAGGCGGCTATTGCGCCTACTTCCGTAGGCACACTTACTGCTTCTCAAGATGAAATCACGCCCGCACGCCCACGACCCCTGGCCACGCGACCACGAGGGGCCTTTTCAACAATCGTCCTCACCGCCCTCGTGCCCGCGCTCGCCGTCGCCGCTTGTAGGGGCGGAGAGCCTCTCCATTCCCAGGGCCTCGACGCGGCGGCTTTCGGACGCGACGGCTCGGCCGGGAGCATCGGCACCCCGATGCCGGGAGCGGACGCGGGCGTCTCGCCCTCGATGACGGATCTGGGCACCCCGGCCGGGCTGGATGCCCTCAGCGGATCCGCCGCCGACGCCCCCAGCGAGACGGCGCCCACGGCGCAGGCCGACGCCGCAGGCGGAGATGCGCCGACGGCCACGAGGACCTACGAGGCCGAGGCCGGCGCGCTCTTCGGCAACGCGACCAAGGTCGCGTGCGCTTCGTGCTCGAACGGTCGGCGCGTCTCAATCGGGGCGGACTCCGGCGTCACGTTCTCCAACGTGAGCGCTCCCGAATCGGGCACGAACACGCTGCTCATCTACTATACGAACGCCGATTCCGAGAACCGTTCGATCTACGTCGGAATCAACGGGGGCGACTCGCAGCAGCTGCTGTCCGTTTTCCCGCCAACGGGTGGCGCCGGAAATGTGTCCTCGATCGCCGTCCCGCTCAGCGGGTTCAACGCCGGCTCGAACAACACGATCATGTTCTTCATCGACAGCGAGCTCCGCGCGCCCGATCTCGACGACATCGGCTTCGCGCCGAGCTCGGTCGCCAATGGCTCGGAGAACCACTGCGATCGATCGACCTGGAAGGCCACGGCCTCGGTGACGGGTGGCGACGGCGCCGGCCCTCCCGGCGGCATCGACGGCAACCTCGCGACCCGGTGGGCCAACAATCACGCCCAAAATGGCACCGACTGGTACCAGGTGGACTTCGGCGGTCTCGTGAGCCTCGCCCGCATCACGCTCGACAACACCCGGACCTTTCCAAACGACTACGCGGGAGCGTACGCCGTCTTCGCATCGCTCGATGGCGTCAGGTTCGACACCGAACCCTTCGTGAAAGGGACGGGAACGCCGTACGTGACCGTGATCGACTTCGCGAAGCGCACCGTGCGTGCCGTCAAGGTGACGCAGGTCGGCTCGTCGCGCAGCCCGCTGTGGTGGCAGATCGGCGAGCTCACGGTCATTTGCGCTCCGTGATTGGGCGCGGGCGCCGTCGCGGCGCCGGTAGGCGACACGCGCGGCGTGCGGTGCTGTATCATCACGCCGCCAAAGGACTGGCGCGAACATGGTAGGCGAGACCCTCGGCAGCTATCGGATCCTCAAGCAGCTCGGCTCGGGCGCCATGGGCCAAGTTTACCTGGCCGAGCACCGCCACCTCAAGCGCCAGGCGGCGCTCAAGCTGCTCGCGCGCGAGCTCGTCGACCGACCGGATCTCCTCGAGCGCTTCTTCCTCGAGGCCCGCGCCACGTCTGCCATCGCGCACCCTGGCATCGTGCAGATCTTCGACTGCGAGGTCGACGCCAATGGTCGGCCTTACATCGTCATGGAGCTGCTCACGGGCGAGACGCTCGCGGCGCTGCTCG